>CAZANH010000094.1:0-2017 GCA_964486515.1 uncultured Eubacteriales bacterium | reverse complement strand
AGTCATACCGGGATCAAAACTTATGTCTGCACCAGCGGAACGGTAAAGGAAGCAATTCAAGCCCTGGAAAATAATGGACTGAAAGAACTTAGTACCAATGAGGTCCAGTCAGGCCCCGGCAAAATGGGCGGTCGGGGAATGGGCGGAGGGAAACGTGGCCGAGGCCCTTCGCAGGGTGGTCAAGGTATGGGAGGCGGTGCCAGAGGTCGAGGCCCCGGACAAGGGGGAAGTGGCACTTGATAAGATCTGTCAACTACCTGGACATAAAGCAGTTAACCTGTTTTTTCCTTTCTTTACAATACAAATGACGTAATCAACCGGTTTAACGCTGATGCTTTAACAAGAGAATAATGAAAGCCTATTCAAAAGCATAAATACGGAATGGGTATAACAACAGGATATCTGACAAAGCGAATATCCATGACTATTAAGATTTAATAACAAATATGACATATTGGAATTGCATCTTTTGCGTCATTTTCTGTATGCCTAACGCGCAAAAAGAAGTTAAGTCTAAACAAAAATAACCTTATGAAATCTTTTTAAAATAATGGTATTTTCTCTATTATTCTCTATCTGGCATACGCGTCAATAAATGTAGGTCTTTGCACATACTTTAAGGACGCATAATAGTTAGAAAATTATACATGAAGAAATTTGTATTACTTTATTTGTTTATCAACATTATAGTAATTAACAGGGGTAGATAGCTATGAAAGTGGCGATATTTAGTGCGAAATCATATGACAAGAGATATTTCGAGCTAGAAAATACGAGTTTTAATCATGAGCTAGTTTTTTTTGAAGCAAATCTGAACTCTATGACTGCGACATTAGCCAAAGGATTCATTGCTGTATGTGCTTTTGTAAATGATGAGTTGGACAGAGAGTGTCTCAAAAAACTGTCAGATTGTGGAATTAAGACTGTTGCTCTCCGTTGTGCTGGTTTCAATAATGTAGATCTTGATGCTGCTTCTGATTTGGAAATCGCAGTTGTACGAGTTCCGGAATACTCACCTCATGGAGTTGCTGAACATGCTGTTGCTTTGATTCTATCATTGAACAGAAAAATCTATCGAGCTTACAACCGTGTGAGAGAAAATAACTTTTTGTTGGAAGGTCTTCTTGGATTTAATCTTAATTCAAAAACTATTGGTACAATCGGTACCGGAAAAATCGGTTCAGTGTTCTGTAAAATAATGAAGGGCTTTGGTTGTTCTGTATTAGCTTACGATCCTTATCCAAATAAGGAATGTATAGCGAATGGAGTTGAATACGTTGATTTGGAGAGTTTATTAAAAAAGTCAGATATTATTAGTTTGCAATGCCCATTAACGCCTGAGACATATCACTTAATTGATGATAAGGCTATCTCATGTTTGAAAGAAGGTGTTATGTTGATTAATACTAGTAGAGGGGCCTTGATAGATACCGTTGCCGTCATAAAAGGTTTAAAATCTGGAAGAATTGGGCATTTAGGTTTAGATGTGTATGAAGAAGAAGGAGATTTATTTTTTGAAGACGTCTCTGACAAAATTCTTGAAGATGACGTGTTTGCTCGTTTATTAACGTTTCCAAATGTTCTAATCACCGGGCATCAGGCTTTTTTCACAGATGAGGCTTTAGAAAAAATCGCGAATATAACATTGCAGAATCTTGCTGATATTGAGCAAGGTAAAAAATGTCGAAATTTGGTTTCTGCAGATTTAATAAAGGCGAAACAAGAAAAGTAGTCGCCATTTTATAGGAAAACCGCCTTTTTTTTCAACCTCTTTTAAATTTTACATAATAAATTATAAACTACCGACATCCGCTATGAATTTAGGTTTAAAAGCGATATGATCGAAATTGTGATCAGGGAACTTCTTGTCCAGGGAATTGTCGAAAAAGAGGAACTCGAATAAATGGATCTTGTTCTTCGTTTGCATTCCGGAAAAAGTTGGGTGCTTATAGATCATTAAAAATTGGTTTCAGAGGTTTATTATGTCCTATCCCCTTGTTGAAGCACTTGTCATCCT
>CAZANH010000093.1:0-20047 GCA_964486515.1 uncultured Eubacteriales bacterium | reverse complement strand
TTCAAGCGTGATTCGGTTCAGTATACTTGATCGATTTATTTCTGTAGTGCCTATTTGTTAGGCTATTTTGTAATTCCAACCTCTGATTGTGGTAATAGAAAATATTTCTTCAAGTAGATGAAAAGGGCTGTGAATAACCCAATAATTGCCGTGCTTTGGTGTTTTCCAAAAAAATACTTGACATTAATAACAAATGACATAGAATTATAAACAGGCATATTTATAAAAGTGTGTTAGATTATGTTATTATTATCAGGCCGTGTGGCTGGATCAAGGAGTGATGTACTTGAAAAGAGGAGTTGTTTTTGCATTATTAATAGTAATATTGGTCATTATACCATATAAAAATACCTCCGGCAGTATGAGAACATATTTCAACAGTGGCAAGTATTTTATGGAAAAAAACAGTTCTGTGCTCTTTAGCCTTAAAAATTCTACAAATAAAGCAAAAAGGCAATATGAGGATTATGTAAATGATGTAAAGGATTTGGATACTAAAGGATTTACAAGGAATATTGCAGGGAAGGATGTTTTTATACGATATGACAGCTATACGGGAATGATGATGGTAAAAAAAAAGATATTAATCCCGGAACAGCTCAAATATGCATGGGAAATGGCATCTTATAACTATGATATTGTCAGGAATAAAATGATTTCCGGTTTAAGGGATATATATATGGGGCTTTTATCAACTTTTAATTCGTTTATTATTGAAAACGATAAATTAATGCATGCTAAATCCGTATTTGAACAGGAAAAAACAATGTTTAAAAGTGGCTTTAATAGCTCACTTCATATGCAGAAATCCGAATATAATTATTTGAAAGCTCAAAAAGAACTTGATGCTTCGGAAAGAAACCTTGAAAATATGGTAATGAGATATAATTCTTATATTGGAGTCAATGTAGGAAGAAAATACGATGAAATTGTATATGAAGAGGAATATCCCCCGAAATTACTTAAAGATATGGATGAGTATGTTAAGAAAGCCATTGAAAACAGATTTGAAATAATAAGCATTGAAAGGCAGCTTAAACTTTTGGAACTGCAGCTTGATGTACTTGAGACTAACAGGGTACATGAGATATATACCGCTGCAAAAAAGGAATACAGAGATGTACAACATGATATTCAATCATATGAGATAAAGCTTCAAAAGACATGTCTTGAAATTGAAAAAGAAATAAAAAATGCATACAAGGATATAATTGATAATGTTAGAAATGTAGAAAATATAGAAGATATGATAATCCTGCAGAAAAACAATTACGAAAAAATGAAGTGCCGCTATGAACTTGGCCTCACATCAAAAAATATGCTGACACAGGCAGAAATTACATTAAAGCAAGCTGAAAATAGTTTCAGGATTGCTGTATACTCTTTAAATACAATGATTATAAAGCTTGAGTTTGCATCTGATATTGGCCCCGCATACAAATAGATGGGAGAGTGATTTATATGGTTGGTATGAATAAAAAATTCTATAAAAGTTTTTTAGCAGTGATATTCCTTATGATAATAATGTTATTCTCAGCTGTATCCGCAGTTGATGGGGGAGATAAAGAGGAAGAAAAAACTGCCTATACCTATGAGGAATTGAAGGAAATTGCATTGGCTGGCAATTTACAGATAGCTATTGACAGTCTTGATATAGAAGCGAAAGAAACGGCACTGGAGAATGCAATTGATGAGGCAAGGATGCTTAGTGATGCATATGGGAAATCTGCCGTATTGAATAACAGGATAATCAGGGAAGTTAAACCATTTGAAGCAGAAACAGCTCTAGAAGTTGCAAAAATGGCAAAAGTTGATAATATTACAAACCTTGAATTGAAAGTATATAAGGAATATATCAAAATACTGCTTACAAGGGAAGAGCTTAAAAAGGAAAATTCACTTCTGAATATATTAAATGAAAGATATTCAATTATTAAGGCAAAATATGACAGGGGATTGGTTACCAGGGATGAGAAGGACAGTGCATTGTATAACATTGACAGTAAAGAGGTTCAAATTTCATCAATAAAAAAGAAACTCCTTTCCTGTGACCTTGAACTTAAACTTTTACTTAATATGCAATTAGATGAAGAACTTCTTAATATAGAGGGAAAGATTGAAACTCTTGAATTTTCAATACCTGATGTAGAAAAAACAGTTGAAAAATCTTTAATGGAAGATACGGAACTTTACAGGAAAAAGAGAGTAATGGAAGCAAAAAAAATGACGATGGAACTTACGTCTGAGATTTACAAACCTGGTAATATAACATATGACGATAACAAAATTGCATATGAAACTGCGAAAATGGAATATTCAGAGGGAAGATTGAATGTTGAAGTTGATATAAAAAGCAAATATAACAGTTTATTAAATGATAAAGACAAAATTGGATTGGCAGAAGCTTATGAAGACCTTATGGAGAATAGACTTGATAATGCAATTATGAAATACGAAAGTGGCCTGATAAATAGGGAAGAGTACTTGATGGAGAAGGAAAATTATATTTTATCTGTCTATGAAAGACTTGCCGCTGTGTGCAGTTATAATATAAATTTAATGGAATTTATAAAGCAGAGAGGATACGATAATTGAAAATAAAAAAAAACAAATATATAACAATTGGTTCATGGTTTCTTGTCCTTATGTGGATGGCATTTATATTTTTCCTTTCATCACAGCCGGCGCAGGATTCTGATAAACTAAGCAGAAGTGTAGCAAGAAATATACTTGTTATAGGTGAAAAAACGGGGATTCTGGAGCATGGTACAAGTGAAAAAACCGAATTGGTTAATGCCTTGAATAAGAAACTCAGGAATATAGCCCATGCGTCAGTTTATACAGTACTGTCCATGCTTTTCCTTAATGCTGTTCACGGAACAAGGATAAAAGGTCTGAAATCTTATTTGTTTGCATTTTTATTCTGTGTTTTTTATGCATGTACCGATGAGTTTCACCAGTCATTTGTACCAGGGCGGAGTGCACAGTTTTTTGATTTGGTTCTTGATTGTACAGGAGCTGCTGCAGGTATTGGTATATGCGGGATAAAACGTATAGTAGAGCTCAATTGCAGCAGGATAAAAGCGCGGCGATGAGACAAGACCTCAAGCGCTTCGAGCACCACCTATAGAGGTGGGGAACATCTTGTGTCTTGTTATAATCAATAAAATTGTTGATAATTATTGAACGCAGTGATATAATACTACAGTATTGAAGCAAATAGCTTTATTTTTTTAAAGTGGGCATATATGTTATCCCACTTTTTTATATAAGAGAATAATTTGGAACTTATTTTATAAATGGTTGAATGAAAGGATATGGATTGGAATATGAGCAGGAAGGGTATTGAAACTATTATATCAGAAATTGCAGAACCTGTAGTGAACAGGCACTTTTTTGAACTTGTAGATGTTGAATTTGTAAAAGAGGGTGCAAACTGGTATTTAAGAGTTTATATAGACAAGCCCGGAGGAATTACAATAGAAGACTGTCAGGTTGTAAGTGAGGAACTGAGCAAAAAAATAGATGCTCGTGACCCGATAAAACAAAGTTATTTTCTGGAAGTATCCTCGCCGGGACTTGAACGGCCACTAAAGACAGAAAAGGATTTTAAAAGGAATGCAGGAGAAACAGTAATGGTGAAACTTTATGAATCAATTAACGGAAACAAGGAATTTAAGGGAAAACTTAAAGGATTGGAGGAAGAAATAATAACAATTATAAGAGATGACAGTGAAGTAATGAAATTTGAGAGGAACAAAGTGGCACAAGTCAGGAAATCATTGTGAAGCATAAGTCGAAATGTTTTTCACAGGGGGAAATGAATTGTTTCCCATATGTATATTAGCAGGAGGTAGAAAAATGAGTATTGAATTGGTACACGCATTAACCCAGTTGGAAAAAGAAAAAGGTGTGAACAAGGAAGTACTAATAGAGGCAATAGAAGCGGCATTGATTTCGGCATATAAAAAAAATTTTGGTTCTGCAGATAATATAAAGATTTATATAGACAGACTTACCGGAGATGTAAAAGTTTTTGCGATGAAAACAGTAAAAGAATCCGTAGAAGATGGACATACTGAAATAGAAATTGATGAAGCAAGAAAAATAAACGATGAAGTTGAAGAGCATGATGTTATAGAGGTTGAAGTAACACCGGGAAGGTTTGGCAGAATAGCTGCACAAACTGCCAAGCAAGTGGTAATGCAAAGGATCAGGGAAGCTGAAAGAGGGATTATATTTGAAGAATTCTTTAATAAGGAAAGTGATATTGTAACAGGAATTGTACAAAGAACACAGAGGAAGGATATTATTGTAGACTTAGGAAAAACAGAGGGTTTTTTGACATATAATGAACAGGTTCCGGGAGAGACATATGAATTTAATGAAAGAATAAAGGTATATGTCATTGAAGTTAAAAAAAGTACAAGAGGTCCCAGAATACTTGTCTCAAGAACACACCCGGGCCTCGTTAAAAGACTTTTTGAACTTGAAGTTCCCGAGATTCATGAAGGTGTTGTAGAAGTAAGGGGTGTTGCGAGAGAAGCTGGCTCCAGGACAAAAATAGCTGTTTATTCAAAAGATGACAATGTTGATCCGGTGGGTGCATGTGTCGGGCAAAAGGGTATAAGGGTACAAGCTGTTGTAGATGAATTGAGAGGGGAAAAAATTGATATAATAAGATGGAGCAGTAATCCTCAGGAGTTTATTTCAAGCAGTTTAAGTCCCGCAAAGGTAATAAGGGTTATTACAAATGAGGAAGAAAAAGCGGCGAAAGTTATTGTTCCGGATTTTCAGCTGTCTCTTGCCATAGGAAAAGAGGGGCAAAATGCAAGACTTGCTGCAAAGCTTACCGGATGGAAGGTTGATATAAAGAGTGAATCCCAGTTGAGGGCAGATATAGAACAACAGCTTCTTAACTATGATGAAAACTATATTGAAGATGAAGATGAAGCTGAAGAAGAAGATGAATATGAAGACACAGAGTTAATTGAAGAACAAGAAACGGATGAATATATGGATGAAGAAGAAATTGATGAAGAGGAGAAAGAGGAAATAGAAACAGATGAATTGGTAGAAGGGGAATATGAAGAAGTTGATGAAGACGAATATAAAGGGTTTGAAGCTGAGGATGAAAAAGACGATAAAGAAAACATGGATGAAGAAACTGTAGATAATAGGGATGACGGGAAGGTGGAAGATGAAAAGAATACCTTTGCGTAAATGTATAGGATGCCGGGAAATGAAGCCTAAAAATGAATTAATCAGGTTGGTAAAAAACAGTGATAATATGGTAACTATTGATAGAAGCGGTAAAATGCCTGGCAGAGGAGCATATGTATGCGGAAATATGGATTGTTATAATAAAATGATTAAAAATAAAATAATACAGAAAATATTTAGGATGTCTGTAAATAATGAGTTCTATACTGAACTCAAAAAACAGATAGAGAGTGAGAGTAATGATTGTAATAATGGTAATGTGAAAAATAAAGATAATAAAAAATTAATAAAAAATAATAACGAGGGATAAAAATTGGAGATAATAATAAACAGATGTAAATGTGGGGGTGGTTCTATTGAATAAGACAAGAGTATATGAACTTGCAAAAGAGTTAAACACTACAAGTAAAAGATTGATTGAAAAACTTTCTGAAATTGATATTAAGGTAAAGAACCATATGAGTTATCTTGAAGCTGATGAGATACAGGCTTTATATAAACATATTGGTATGATGAGTAATGAAGAGGATAAGGATAAGGATAAGGATAAGGCGGAACAGGAAAAGAAAACGGGGCCTGCTATGAGTAAAGATATTGCTTCAAGCATTAAACAAGAAAATAAAAAAACAGCAGAGAAGAAAGATGAAAAAACAATAAGAAAAGGCCCGAGGATTATAAGAAAGACAGAGATAGTTATTAATACAAAAGATGAGGAAAATTACAGAAGACAGAATGGTAACAATGGACAAAAGCAAAGTATAGGCAGAACTTCAAAAAAGAAAAAATCATATGGCAGAAAAAGAGATTTTGTAAAAATTGCTGCTGATACATCAGGGTTGAGAACTGGTTTTATAAGGGATACAAGTGCTGAATATATTATGGAGCAGAAGTTGAAGAAAATAAAAGCTCAAAATAAAGGGGAAAAACAGGAGTTAGACGAAAAAAAAGATATTCAGGTAGTAAGTAAGGCAGAAGCAGTACAACAAAAAGAAAAAAAATCAGATATATCGGATACAAAAATAGTAAAAGACTCATCAGCCTCAGCAAAATCCGAAATCAAGCCACATAAGAATACGGCAAAAAAAGGCACGGAGGTTGAAATAAAAGAAAACAAAAGTGAAAAAAAGATAAATGGTAAAAGTATACAAAAAAACAAGGTTTATAAAAAAGATACTATTAAAACAAAAAAAGAACATAAAAAAGATACTGGTAAAAATACAAGATTTCAAAAAACAAAAGACGGTGAGAAAACGTCAAATAGAAAAGACAGTGGTAAAACAAGGCAAACAAAAAGTGTATCTACAACACTTGAAATACCTAAGCCTGAATATACCGATGCAGAGAAAGAAGAATTAAACTCACAGACAAGAGAAATAAGGCGTGAATATCATACTAAGGATCAGAGTAAGGGGCTTAACAGGGAATTAAAAAAGGAAAATACTAAGAATCCTTCCATCATAAAACGTAAACGAAAATTCAGGCCTGAAAATATAATTATTGGAGAAAAAAAGCAGGTATCAGAAATATTGTCAGATGATTCATTGCTTGAGCAATATGATATTATCGATGATATGGTAAAGATAAAAAAAGTCCCTAAGATAGAAAAAAGTGAAAAACAAAAGAAACACATACCCCATAAGGCTGTTTTAACACATATAAAAATAGGTGAAAATATAACGGTAAAAGAACTTGCGGAAACTTTAAAAAGAACGGTTACAGAAGTAATTAAAAAGCTTATGATGCTTGATATAATGGTTACACAAAATGAAGTTATAGATTTTGATACTGCAAGTCTTATAGCTGAAGAATTTGGTGTTAAAACGGAAAAAGAAAAGGTAGTAAATGAAGAGGATATACTTTTTGATGATTTTGAAGAAGAAAATAAAAAAGATTTAAAACCAAGGCCTCCTGTTGTAGTTGTAATGGGGCATGTGGACCATGGGAAGACCTTGCTTCTTGATGTGATAAAGGAAACAAATGTTATAGATGACGAGGCTGGAGGTATTACACAGCACATTGGTGCATATATGGTAGAAATTAATGGAAGAAAAATAACCTTTCTTGATACACCCGGACATGAGGCTTTTACTGCCATGAGAGCCAGAGGTGCTAAGGTTACGGACATAGCTATTCTTGTGGTTGCTGCTGATGATGGTGTAATGCCTCAGACTATTGAGGCAATCAACCATGCAAAAGCTGCAAATGTATCAATTATTGTTGCAGTGAACAAAATTGATAAACCGGGGGCAAATCCGGAAAGAGTAAAACAGCAGCTTACGGAACATGGACTTGTACCTGAGGAATGGGGAGGAGATGTAATTTTTGTAGAGGTATCGGCAAAAAAGAAACAAAACATTGACCAGCTGCTTGAAATGATACTTCTGACAGCGGATATTCTAGAACTTAAGGCAAATCCGTCAAAACAAGCAAAGGGTACTATTATAGAGGCTAAGCTTGATAAGGGAAAAGGGCCTGTAGCTACACTGCTTGTTCAAAGGGGAATAATGAAAACCGGAGACTCAATAATAACTGGTACTTCAGGAGGACGTATAAGGGCAATGATGGATGACAGAGGCAATATAATAACGAAAGCAAATCCCTCAACTCCTGTTGAAATAACAGGACTTTCTGAAGTTCCGGAAGCAGGGGAACTGTTTTATGTAATTGAGGATGAGAAAGTTGCAAGACAGCTTATAGATAAGAGAAAAACAAAACAGCGTGAAGAACATTATAAGGCAAGTTCCACAGTATCACTTGATGATTTATTTAACAAAATACAGAAAGGGGAAGTTAAAGAACTAAATCTTATAATAAAAGCTGATGTACAGGGTTCCGTAGAAGCAGTAAGGCAATCACTTGAAAAACTTAACAATGAAGAAGTGAAGATTAAAGTAATACATGGTGGTGTAGGTGCTATAACTGAATCGGATGTCACACTAGCGGAAGTTTCAAATGCAATAATAATAGGATTTAATGTACGCCCTGTACCAAATGTAAAAGAAATTGCCGATAATGCAAATGTGGATATAAGGCTTTACAGGGTCATATATAACGCAATAGAAGACGTGCAATCCGCAATGAAAGGTTTGCTTGATCCTGAATATAAAGAAAAAGTATTTGGACATACAGAGGTTAGGCAGATATTCAAAGTATCAGGTGTTGGAACAATTGGTGGTTCATATGTAACTGACGGTAAAATAATCAGAAATTCGGAAGCAAGAGTGGTCAGGGATGGCATAGTGGTTTACGAAGGAAATCTTGGTTCCTTAAAAAGGTTCAAGGATGATGTTAAAGAGGTATCACAGGGATATGAATGCGGAATTTCCATGGAAAATTTCAATGACATAAAAGAAGGAGATGTTATTGAATGCTTTACGATGCAAAAGATGGAAAGATGATTAATTGGTGGTGAATAAATTGAAAGAAAGAACAAATAGAATATCGGTTGAATTCAAAAAAGAAATAAGCAATATAATAAGAAATGAATTAAAGGATCCCAGGCTGGCAAAATTAATCAGTGTCACATGGGCAAAGGTAACAAGAGATTTAAGGTATGCGAAAGTATATATAAGTGTTATGGGAAACGATGAACAAAAGAATTCTACAATGGCTGCTCTGAAAAGTGCTTCAGGTTTCATAAGGCGTGAAATTGGACAAAGGATAAATTTGAGATATACACCGGAAATTCATTTTGAACTTGATAATTCCATTGAACATGGGGTATACATGTCGAAACTTATTAAAGATACATTAAAAAAAGACAAGGAGCAGTCTTATGAAATTAAATAATGTTATTTCGGTTCTGAAGGAATCGAAAAAAACAGTCATACTGCCTCATATTTCAGTTGACGGCGATTGCCTGGGTTCAGCACTTGCTCTATGTATGATACTTGAAAAAGCAGGTAAAAAAGTTTCTATATATATAGAGGAAGATATACCGTATATTTATAAATTCCTTCCTGGTATTGAGATGATCAATAATTATAACAAAGATGAAAAAATAGATAAATCAGCTACTGTGATAGCTGTAGATACGGGTGATATCGGACGCCTTGGCAAAAGAGCAAAAATCTTTAAAAATGCACGAATAACTGTTAATATTGATCATCACGGTACAAATACTAATTATGCAGTACATAATCTTGTTAAAGCAGATTATGCGGCAGCCGGGGAAATTATTTATGAAATAGCGAAAGTTTTTGAGACGGATATTAAAAATGATATTTCGGTTTGTTTATATGTTGCAATATCAACCGATACAGGAGGTTTCAGATATGGTAATACAACACCCAAAACTCATTTAATAGCATCGGAACTATTAAACAATGGTATTGATGTTGCTGGAATTTCAAGGAGAGTTTTTGAGACAATATCAGCAGTTAAAGCAAAACTTATAAGTGTGGCTATAAATTCTCTTGAATATTTTGAAAACGGAAGGGTTGCGTATATATACATATCAAACAAAGTATTAAAAAAATCTGGTGCACTTGAAGAGGATTGTGACGGAATCGTAAATATAGGAAGAAATATAAGAGGTGTTGAGGTTTCGGTAATGCTTAGAGAATGGAATGGTGGTATTAAGTGTAACTTAAGGTCTAATACGTATGTAGATGTATCAGAAATAGCGACCGTGTTTTCAGGAGGAGGACATGCAAAGGCTGCGGGATTTACAATAAAAGGTAACGTTGATGATATAAAAAACAGACTTTTTGAGGAAATTGGAAAGAGGCTGTAGATGAATGGACTGGTAAATGTAATAAAACCCCCGGAAATGACGTCATTTGATATGGTAGCCTATTTGAGAGGCATATTTAAAACAAGAAAAGTAGGACATGCCGGTACACTTGACCCGGGAGCAGCTGGTGTTCTTCCGATATGTATCGGCAGTGCAACAAAAGCTGTTCAGTATATGTCGGAATGGAATAAATTTTATCGTGCGGAGGCTTTGCTTGGGATAAAAACCGATACAGGAGACAGTGAGGGAACTGTTATTTCTACACAAGAAGTAAATGTATCGGATGAACAGATTAAAACTGCAGTTTCATCATTCAAAGGAGAATATATGCAGCTGCCACCTATGTATTCTGCTGTAAAAACAGGGGGCAAAAAACTTTATGAATATGCAAGAAAAGGTATTGAGGTAGAAAGAAAGCGAAGAAGAGTTGAAATATACGGAATAAACACTGTAACAATAAACCGTTCGGATGGAATAAGGGTTTTGTTTGATGTGGAGTGTTCAAAAGGTACATATATAAGGGTGCTTTGTGAGGACATAGGGGATAAACTTGGATGTGGAGCTCATATGTCATTTCTTTTAAGAAAGCGTACGGGCCCGTTTGATATCTCCACAGCACTTACTCTTGAGGAAATTGGATTCCTGGCTGAGAATGAAAAGTTGGATGAAGCAATAACAGATACAGGATTTGTTTTTAAAAACCTTAAGAGGATTTCACTTGATGAAAGCAGATGCCGCAGAATTAGGAACGGTACAGCAGTGAAGGTTGATATATCCTGTTCCCCTACTGGCAGTCTTATATCGATGTACAATGAAAATAACTGTTTTTTTGGGCTGGGTACACTTGTAAAAAACGATTCAGTGTGTTATCTAAAACCTAAAAAGCTTTTTTTATAGTTTCCCTACCAGATTGAGGTGAGTTTATGGAGGTAATAAAGAGCAGCAATTCATCAAAACATTATTTTAAAAATCATACCGGGGTTGGCCTGGGTAATTTTGACGGACTTCATGTGGGGCATATGACACTTATAAATACCCTTATAGCAGAGTCTGAGTTTGATTGTCTGAAATCAGTCGTTTATACATTTACAAAACATCCTGAGAATTTATTGAGAAAAAAACTGGCTACTCCTGTTATTATGACACATAAAAAAAAGGCAATATATCTTAAAGATACGGGACTTGATTATTTGTATTTTGAAGAATTTGATGAAGCATATTCAAGGCTTTCCCCGGAAGAATTTGCAAAAGGAATACTAAAAGACAGATTAAATATAAAGCTTGCCGTGGCTGGATTTAATTACAGGTTTGGGTACGGGGGAGAAGGTGATGTTAAGGTATTGGACAAACTTGCAAATAAGTATGGATTCAAGCTTATAATAATACCTCCTGTAAAAATGGGTAATGAAACAGTAAGTAGTACGATGATACGTACTTATATTGCAAAAGGGGATATGGAAAGAGTATCCAAACTTCTTGGCAGGCATTATTCCATTGAAGGGATAATAGAAAATGGCAGGAAAATAGGAAGCAGGATAGGTTTCCCAACAGCTAATATCCATCCGGCACAATATCTTGTAATTCCACATGAGGGTGTGTATATGACAAAGACATTATATAAAGGGAAAATGTACCAAAGCATAACCAATATAGGGAGGAACCCGACATTCGAGAGGACGGATAATATAAGCATAGAGACACATTTACTTGATTTTACAGGTAATATGTATAATGAAGAAATTGAAGTATTTTTTATCAAAAAGATAAGAAATGTAAAAAAATTCAAATCAGCCGATGACCTTGCAAAACAAATTACAAAAGACATAGTGTCAAGGGGACGGGGTTACTGACACCCTGTGACAAGGATGACAAAGGGACGGGGTTACTGACACCCTAGGCTTTTTGAACAACCCCTCTATTAATTCCTGTTAATCTTTCAATTTGCCTTATTGATAAATCATGCTTTTCTTTTAATTCTTTAAGATATTTATTTCTTGTTAAAATATCAAAATTTTGTATTTCTATTGCATTTTTTACATTACATAATTCACTGATAATATTTTTTGCATCTTCATCTGTTATTCGATTACTTTTTTTTATATCCAAACAATTATCGTTATTTAATTTGCTATTATATTCAACAAAACTTTTTATTGCTTTCTTCCTTTCGGTATTTAATATTTTAAGGATGAAATTAATATCAACTAAATTTACTTTTCCGGTATATTCATGATAACTACTCCATTTATATTCTTCGATATTTTTAGTAATACCAGCTTTAATTGGATTTTGGTGTATATATCTGGTGACAACTAAAAAATATGTTTCATTATCAACCGGTTCACTTTTAAACCTGTCCTGAAATAAATTTCCAATTCGTTGATATTTTTTGTTATACCAAAAAACATAGCTGCTACATATTCTACGCATTATTTGTTCCAATGGTTCTTCTTTAATTCTTAATAATAGATGCACATGGTTCCCCATGAGACAATATGCATATATTTCATAATTACTAATATACTTATATTTACGCAAAATGCTTAAAAATTTCCTATTATCTTCATCATCCTCAAATATATTTTGTCGGTTTATTCCTCTCATGATTATATGGTATATACCACTTTTACTTTTCTTTCTTGCTTTCCTTGGCATATAAAACACATCCTTTTCTAGAAGGATATCATAGTTGTAATAATGTTGTCAATAACCCCGTCCCCTAGACACCCCTCAGTAAAATAAATCTTTTGTGAGAAACTCTGGATCACAGGTAAGATTTATCCCGAGTTTATTGAATATTGACTCGTCAACATGGCTTACTATACCTGTAGAATGGGCTTCACTGCCTTTAAGTTCAGGGAGTTTTGTCATAGCAAGCTGGGCAGTGGGGTTTGTTGCTGCGCTTATACCAAGAGCTATTAATATTTCTTCAAGGTTTAATACCGGATTTTTATTTCCTAATATATTTTTTTTGAGATTGATAATCGGTTCTAGTATAACAGGTGATAGAAGGTATATTTCGTCAGCTATATTTGCGAGAGATTTTATTGCATTTAATATTAAAGCTGATGAAGCGTTCATAAGATCTGAACCCTTACCGGTAATAATATTGCTGTTATTAAGTTTTAATGCGGTTCCTTTACAAACCAGCGGGCCTTTGCTTTTTGACCGTGCCTTTTCTGCGGCTTTCCTGGCAGGAATAACTACATCTCTGCCTTCGGGTGATAAATTTAATTCTTCCATTATTAATTCAACTCTTTGAGTCGTATCAAGATCAACAAACCCTTTTTTATAATCACAACGGCTTTTGAAATAACGGCATATTATTTCCTGTTTTGAAGCTTCTTTGATAATATTGTCATCAATAATGGAAAATCCTGCCCTATTAACCCCCATATCAGTTGGAGAGCGGTACATTGATTCGGCACCAGTAATTTTTTCAATGATTCTTTGTACGACAGGGAATATTTCAATATCACGGTTGTAATTTACTGTTGTTACGTTATAAGCTTCAAGGTGGAAGGGATCTATCATATTTACATCCTTAAGATCCGCGGTTGCGGCTTCATAGGCTGAATTCACGGGATGTTTGAGAGGCAGATTCCATATGGGGAATGTCTCAAATTTGGAATATCCGGCCCTGGTGCCACGTATATACTCATGGTAAAGCTGGGACAGACAGGTTGCGAGCTTACCGCTGCCAGGACCGGGTGCGGCAACTACTACGAGAGGTTTTTCAGTTTCAATATAGGTATTTAAACCATAGCCCTCATCACTTACTATAGTATCGACATCAGTAGGATAACCTTTGGTAAATTGGTGCGTATAGGTTTTAATACCCCTTCTTTGAAGCTTGTTTTTAAATATGGTAGCTGCAGGCTGTCCTGAATATCTTGTAATTACTACGCTGTTTACATTAAGTTCCCAGTTTCTCAAATCATCAATGAGTTTCATGACATCCATATCATATGTAATATTAAAGTCAGCCCGTATTTTATTTCTTTCTATATCACCGGCATAAACACAAATTATTATTTCCATTTCATCTTTAAGCTTTCTCAGCAGCTTAACCTTGGCATTCATATCGAAGCCCGGCAATACCCTGGAGGCGTGATAGTCGTAAAACAACTTTCCACCGAACTCAAGATAAAGTTTGTTATTGAATCTGCCTACACGTTCAAGTATATAATTGGTTTGTTCCTTAAGGTATTTCTCGTGATCAAATCCTATTCGCATAGCTGTATTTTCTCCCTGTAAAAGACAATATTATATTAACATTCTTAGACATTGTACTTCTATAAGGATTTTATGTCAATATGGTTATTATTTTTGAGTTACCCTGATTCTACCTTGTTTTTGTCATGACGATGAAATTGATTCCTTCTATGATTATTTTATTTGAATCCGATTCCACTCTTCCGAATGCGTTATATATAATAAATTTCAGTTCAATTGCAGTATTCTCAATCTCAAAAGTCATGTCTTCCTGTGGTATTTCCTTAAATTCCTTATGAAAACTATTATTGACTTTATTATCATTGTATTTGTCATTTATCTGTTTTACAAATTCGGACATATTGCCTTTATATATTTCAGAATCGCCGATGAATACCGTTATAACAGTATTTTGATTATCATACCTGATTTCAAGGCCGTCAGTTTTGATTGAAATTTCTGGATGATTATTTCTGAAATCGAACATGTAATCGTACCCTTTAATGTCAACGGGCTCATCAATAATAGCGATATTATATGAAAGATACTTATTATCAATCGCATTAGGATAAATTTCCTTTTGGAAAGGAAACCCAAATATATTTTCCGTGTATTCAAGTTTAAAATCTGCCGGCAGGTATTTCAAGTCCTTTAAGCTATGATTGTTTGAAAAATATGAGAGTATTTCACACAGTTCATTTTTATCATTATCTGTCACTTCAATGGCAGGTTTAACAACCTTATTATTCATAATCATGGCATTTTTTTCTAAAATGCTTTCAAATCTTATATTCTGACTGAGCTTTGAAACGGAATAAGCGTTCCATGGGCCAAATACAGCCAGTAATGTTATAATTGCGAGTGTTATGGGCATTACAATGTTCCGCCTGTGTTTAGCCATATTAATATATATCATAATGCCTGTAACCAATAGCCCCAGCAGTACCACAAAATAACGGTTTTCGGTAATGCCGTAAGCGTTTATTCTTATACCTATTGAAATAAACATAATAGCAAGAATAGGCAGCACAAGTTTGGCATACCAATAGATAAATGTCTGTGCCCATTTGTTGGCGCTGCTGAGAGGTGATGTCATAAAAATAACCGCAGTGCTTATAACAGAATACCATAGGACAAGATGAGCGACTAAACCTTCAGGCCATTCCAAAGTAATTATAACTTTAGCGAAATAGATATACAAAATTGCCGTATAAACAGTTATAAGAGGCATGATAATATACAGCAGAAGAATCCTGAGAAGTTTTGAATATTCATCCTTTTCAAGATTCTTGGTAAAAGCGGGTATGCCTCCAAGAAAGAAAGCGGGTGCGAATAACCCTGCTATTAAAAGAAAGACATAGTAATATGTTTTTTCATCAATATCTATTTGAAGCAAACGATTGATTGTAAATAATATTGCAGACATTCCGGCAAAAAGCACACCGGAATATAATACTGTTGTCCAGAACCTTATGAAAAGCTTCAGGACATAAAGTTCGAAATTTTCCCTTTTGTAAAGGTATGGAAGCAATATAAAGGTAATATATAATGCGGTGCTGACAGCAATATACCTTGTGGTTGGTACCATATTGAAATCGGGAAGAAGAAAAAAATAATAGATCACAAGTACTGCTGTACCTAAAACACCTGCTGAAATTTTTCCGGCAAAACCTATGCCTTTATAACGTTCAAATATATGAGTAATACATAAGGAAAGAGGTATGGCCAGCGCAAGGATAGCTGTGATTCTTTTTAAAACATCAAAAAATTCACGGCTGGCTGACGGTTCTATTTCACGCAGGATAATCAGCATAATAGCAGTTGAAAAAGAAAATAAAAGCGTTGCTGAAAAGCGCCTGATGCTTTCATATAGGCTTTTAATTAATCTCTTTATATTGTTTGCCGGTTTTTTCATTTGCCACACCTCCTCATTAATCATAATTATATTATATATACTAATGAATAGCAATTGAAAAATGCTGTTTTTGATATCGGATATGTGACTACATCACGAATTAATGGTATAATATATATTATGCAGATTAATGTTGTTTTGGTTGAACCGGAAATACCTCAGAATACGGGAAATATAGCGCGGACATGTGCTGCCGTTGGAGCTGGCCTTCATCTTGTAAGACCTCTGGGATTCTCTGTACATGACAGGTATCTCAAAAGAGCTGGGCTTGACTACTGGAATGATGTGTCAATATACTATTATGACAGTTTTGACGAGCTTAGAATGAAATATCATGAAAAGGCTTTCTTTTATGCTACTACAAAAGGCGCAAAATCATACACCGATGTTGCTTTCCCATCAGATTGTTTTATAGTTTTTGGCAGGGAAACAGCGGGACTTCCGGAGGTTCTTCTGAAAAACAACATTGATTCATGTATAAGGATACCAATGATTGTAGGGAGAAGATCACTTAACCTATCAAATTCAGTTGCGGTAATAGTATATGAAGCCTTGCGGCAGCATGGGTTCAATGGTATGTTAACATATGGGAAGTTCAAATCGTCACACCATCCATAAAGATAAATCCGGGGTATTTTATTTCTTGAACTGTTTTATTTGTGTTGGATGTTTTTTAAAAAAATCTGTTCTCGGTTCAAGAAATTTTAGTTTGTGTTCAGCCGGATTATCAATAAAACTGTATAACGGCTCAAAAATTCTGTCCCAGTTCCAGAATTCCCCTCCGATATTGAGATACTCACGTACCATTTCAGTCCCTTCAGGTGCAATTGGATGCATAAGAACAGTTGCCGTACGTACCATATGAAATGTATCTATTAATATCTGATAACGAAGAGTATTGTCATCGTTGTTATCAGCCTGTCGTATATTCTTTGACCAGTATTTATTCATATTCCGTATATAAGTATCCATTAGGTTCATTACCAGATGGAATTCACACCTGTACATCAGTTTTTCAAATTCAAGTATGACCTTTTTTGAGTTTTCAAGTATATCACTGCTGATATCCCCAACAGGGAGTTTCCCGTTAAAATATTTCTGGGTTGTATAAAAGCATGATCTCACAGCCCTGTTAAATACATTTGAAAGCAGATTCCCTTCTTTTAGTACGGGGTCGCTGTCTTTATCGGAAGCTTTGGGATTTAATGGTTTCGGTTTGAATCCTACACTTCTTATCCCGAGTCCAAGTCCGAGAAAATGAGCTCTTAACTGTTCGGGGGTATAATAATTAAGCAGTTCCCTTGCTGTAGGCGGTTTTATTTTACCACTGCTGCTCGCTTTTTTGTCTAAAAACAATATATGATTGTTGACAATCAGTTCAGGCAGCTGAAGCTGTCCTTCGGGCGGGTCAATTGAAGGATTCCCGCCTTGACTTGCAATAAACATGGCCATTTCCACAGGGCCATAGAAATAAATATTGTCTTCTCCAATAAACTGGTATACCTTTGATTCCTTTGAAGACCACCAATTTTTCCAACTATTCTTATCAATGTTTTTATGTTCGAGAAATGCCATGGTAAATGAAATCGGTGCCCAGAGTGATTCCGGCCATACCCAGATAGTAAGGTTATCAAGCCCTTCAAGTGAAGGAGCCGGAATTCCCCATTCGATATTACCTGTCAGTCGAAAAGGTACAAGTGTTTTACCGGTACGGAAACGTATGGAATGTTCATTAAGCAGCAGACAGGCTTTTTCCCTGCTTTTAAGGTTGTTAAAAACTAATGGTACCGATGACTTGTTTTCTTCGTCACGCAGAGAATAAGGTGGTATTATGTTTTTAATTTCATCAAGCAAGTCAAGCTGGTCTTTCTTAACGTAAATAACGGGAGGTTCCAAAAACTCCCTTATGCTTTTTTCAACAAAAAGGCGAGAATCAAGACGTTCCTTATATTTATCAATCCATTCCAGCAATAAATCATGGAAACTGTCAAGCTTGAAATACCAGTTGGTTACATCCTTCAATTCAGGTTTTTTCCCTGTAAGAGTACTCCTAGGGTTAATTAAATCAGCCGGCATATACTGGTGACCCAGGGAACACTCATCAGCGTAACCACGTTCGGATTTACATCCTGCAATCGGGCAACGGC
This sequence comes from uncultured Eubacteriales bacterium, assembly GCA_964486515.1. Taxonomy (GTDB): domain Bacteria; phylum Bacillota; class Clostridia; order Acetivibrionales; family CAZANH01; genus CAZANH01. The sequence continues at coordinate 1,812 of CAZANH010000093.1, read as the reverse complement.
CGACAACCTGTCGCCCATTTAGAAAAACATTAAGTTCAGTATCGAAGAATTGGGATGTTGTCATTTTAACAAGATGTCCGCTGGAATAGAGCCTGTTTATAAAATCATAACAAACATCCCTGTGTATTTCCTTAAAACGCCCGATGCCGGAGGCTGCAAAAAGGTTTATATCAATGTGGTATAATTCCAGAACTTCCTTTTGAAATTTGTGATTCATATCCACGAAATCTTCAATTGTACCGTCAAATTCATTATTATCGATTAACTGCCGGTAGTGTTCCAGAATAGGAGAACCGTAACAATCCGTTCCGGATACAAAAATAACATTTTCCTTACCTATACGGTCACGTAGAAATCTGGCAAAGGTATCGGCATGTATAAAAACCCCTCCTATGTGCCCGAGGTGGAGTTCTTTATTACCATATGGCATACCGGCTGTAACAATGGCACGTTTTGGGAAAACCGGCCTATCGTTGTCAGGTATTTTATTATCTGTTTGTACTTTATTATCTGTCACAAAGTCTCCTCCCGTATAATTTTATAAATTTATCAGTATTATTACCCATTTCTTAATAAATAAGACTATTTTGATTATAACCTTAACAGAGCAGTGCTGCAAGTATTACTCATAACGTATATTTATCTTGTCAATAAGTGATATTTCTTCCTTGAATACAGGTGTTATCCTTATACTGAAATCCATATTGTTCCGTGATAGCCTGTATTGAGGCAAAAGTTCAGGCCCGCAGCTGTTAGAACCAACACCGCTCATCATATAATCTATATTTATGATAGTCTGTCCCCGTTTTTTGAGTTCGTGTGGATGCATTGCTGTAGTGAGGTCATGAGGAGTATAATGCGACGCATTAAATGAAAAATCCTCCATACCAATGAAAAGAAGCCCCATTCCTAATGAATTGGTAACCGTGGCCCATTCGGTAGCATAATGGCTACCGTTTTCCTGCGGCATCAGGTAATTCTCATGCAAGTTGTCCACAGTTGAATTGCATCTCCCCTTAACAGTACCTCTTCTCTTGTCAATATAACTTTCATTCGGGCCGTATCCGAAGTATTCCACAAGTTCATTTCCTTCAGGCATGACAATACTGAGCCCGAACCTTGGCAGGAATGGCAGACCTTCCCTCACCTGAGCTTTTGTTTTAAGGATTATATCGCCATTCCCGTATACTGTCCATATGGCACTGCCGCGTATAACAGGTTTTTTTGAGTAACTGCCCAGTGAATATTCACAGCCCAGAGATATGTGGTTATCATCCTTACTTTCAATATTTACCGAATATGTATGTGTTTTTATACTGTCATATCCTTCCTGAACCCATCTGCTTTTTATTTTATTGTCATTATCGGTTGGAGCACGCCAGATATTGAATTCCGGCCTTTTACATATCATGTTGACTCCGTTGTACTTGAGTGTGTTGAAGGAACCGTGATATCTGTCGAATACATATCTGAAATCAGCCCCATCAATGATTATTTCCCTGTTTGTTTCGGAAATATGTAATGGATTAAAGTCTAACAGAGTTATCAATTTTTTATGCACACTTCCTGTCGGCAGTTCAAACTGGTCGAATGCTGTTTTATAGCCTTTGTCAGCCCATACGGTATTGCTTTTAAGCACATACCATACAGTAAGAAAATATCTGCCATCAGGTTTTTGGGGAAAAGTATACGGGAGTGTAAAAATTCCTGATTTTTTAGGTTTCAGACTTAAATCATCAATGCTTCCTCCCTGAGTGTAAGCTCCATCCTTTTCCAATTTCCAGTTCAATGAAAGATGGCTTAGATTCATAA
>CAZANH010000092.1:0-17656 GCA_964486515.1 uncultured Eubacteriales bacterium | reverse complement strand
TGTTGACAACCATAGGTTGTCAACAACCCCGTCCCCTTGTCACCCTCACAACAGGTATGTCTGGCCCCAGAAGCTGGCTAGGTGCAAATATGTATCCTCCGTGCCTTCCAAAAACCTCAGTGTTATATATAATCTCCTATAATTCTTTATATAACATGCTTACACAAGTATTTAAATTTTTACCCCCTGTACCACAATTACTGTGATTAATAAAACTTCTAAACGGTTTTAAATATTCGCGTTATAATCATCTACAATTTTTCCAACAATTCTGACTCTTTCAAGGTTGCCTCTAGAGGAAATTTCATCCGATATTCCAAGTACTAGTTTGGGTGCAAAAAGTTCAATGGCCTCTCTGGCCTGTTTTTCCAGTTCTTCGACAGGATAAATATCTTCAAACAGCAAAGCAGCAATTCCGTCTATTAAAAAAAGATCGTCTCCAAAAGCTTTTTTTACTTCTTCAAGTGTTACGTCTCCCTGTGGTTTTGGTGTTACTGCTTCAATACCATCAAGGCCACACTCTCTTACAAAAGGTAAAAGCTGCTTTGTATCTCCATCCCAATGAGCATGTGTAAATTTACCAGATTTATGAAGCAACTCATTTCTTTTACGATATTCAGGCAGTACGTATTTTTTAAAAAACTCCGGTGGCAACATTCCTGAATGTACGTTATCACCAAAATTGATAACTTCTACAGGGGATTCATTAATCACTTCAATAAGTCTTTCATGGCTCTCGGACAATACCTGGAAATACTTTTCAACTGTTTTCGGATAATCAAATATAGCAAATGTACCTTCTTCAACTCCCATAATATCTGTATATAAGTTCTGGATGTTAACTCGTGGCATAAACATGGTTGGCAATCCCAAGTCGCCCCAAGTCATCATTAACTCATTATACAGTTTGCCATTCCATTTCCAGGTACACCTTTCTTCAATCCACGTGAGTACCTTCATATCCTCTTCAGATTGTACCCACCATTTTTTAGGAAACTTTCCACCATTTGATGTGTTAGATGCTATGATAGCAGTTATTTTTCCGACAGGGGTTTCCATTATATACTCTGTTTGAAGGTCTGATATTTTATGCGAATATTTTTTTACCCTTTTATCATTTACTTTGATAAAACATTTATTGAAATCATAATTTCTGTTTGAACAACCTAATTCTCTATATATTCCCGGTAAATCCAAACCGGTATAAGGCTCGGGAAGTTCTTCACCTATAAAAACCCTATCTGCATACCAGCATAGAATCCTTGGCTGCCAAATTATTTTCCCGTTCGATTTGCCTCTGATAACGTCCCTGTGCAAATCTGCAAGATTAATATTTTTATGATCAGTAACTCTACCACTCATAATTTTACTCCTTTCTAGATACGTTGTATCGTAAACACAGTAGAATGAACCGTCTGACAATACTGCATAGCTCTGTTCTTCGGATATTGGGTCGCCACTGTTTGGGGTTCTCAAACCCATATCGCCGTCCGGAAGTGTTTAATCCATCAACTTTTTATCCCCGTATGCTCAATCCCCTGCATGAATTTTTTCTGAAGGAAAGAAAAAACCACCAAAACAGGTAATACAACCATAAATGTTCCTGCCATCAAAACCGCATTATTTATGATTTTCTCTTCTTCTGCAATAAAAGTGTCCTCAAATAAATTATCCGGTGGAGCTTTCACCAGTTCCACAATGCTCGCAAGCCTGGCGGGAAGAGTTGTCAGATGATCCTTAGATGCCAGTATGGATGGTTCATAAAAATCATTCCAATGCCAAACAATGGATAACACAATAGCCACAATAAACGCTGATTGTGCAACTGGAAGTACAATCCTCCAATAAGTCCTTAAAAAACCACATCCATCAATTCTAGCTGCATCTTCAAGCTCTTTTGGAAAACCAAGATAAAACTGTCTGAAGATAAATATCAATAGCGCACCTTTAAGACCAAACCCAAAAAACGTAGGTACTATAAGCGGTAAAAATGTGTTTAACCATTTGAGATTCACATATATCATATATAAAGGCACAATCAATGTCTGAATCGGAACAATCATTATTATAATAACCATTGCAAATAGAATCTTTTTACCCGGAAAACTGTATCGAGCAAATCCATATCCGATAAATGAACAGGATATCATATGTCCTATTGTTGCCACAGCAGTAACAAACATGGAATTTTTAAAGAATTCAAGGTAACCCAATGCTCGTGCAGCAATCAAGTAGTTTTTAAAATGAAAAGTTCTGGGAACCCAGTTAACTGTGAAATCATTAAGATCCAGATTGCTTTTTAGCGAAGTAACTACCATAAACAAAAAGGGATACAAAAAAACAAATGCCAGATTAAACAGAAATATATATGTTAAAGCTTTTGTTATATAACGTCCAAGATGACCTGATGTTAAATGATTCCTTTCATAATGGTAAATAATCGTATTGCCCAGTTTGTTAAATACCCATTTTGAATCACTATTGTTTTTTACCATTTCCATTAACTCCTTTCATATCTGACACATGCACCATATTGTTCATTATGACAATGACTAAAGCAACCAATAAGATAATGAACAAAAAGTATATCCATCCAATGGCAGCTGCATATTCAAATTCCATACTTCTGAATGCATAATCCTGTATATACTGCAAAATTGGATTTGTAATATTGGTGAAATTATCAACCAATGTGTAGATTATATTTAGCAGCATGATTGGTGAGATCATTGGTAATGTAATCTTCCAGAACATTTCCCAGCCTGTTGCTCCATCAACCTTGGCAGATTCATAATGTGATTCAGATATTGTCTGAAGACCTGATAAGAACAACAGTATCTGCACACCGCATCCCCACAGTACAACAACAATAATTCCAAAAACGCTGTCAATTAATGAAACTACATTTGGACCCATATAATTTAACAAAGTAATTGGAACAAACTTTCCTCCGGAAAGTGATACAACCTGTTTATCCACACCCTGGGACAGAAGCTGCCTCATTACATCCCCCATCCCAAGTAGAAACGGGATGAAAAAAACCGTTCTGAAAAAACCCCTGAACTTTATTCTTGTGTTTATCATCATTGCAATAAGAAGTGAAAAAATAATAATCAAAGGAGTTTTCATCAGGGTACCGGAAACTGCTTCCAAAAACATAGGAATAAATTCTACATCTACTAAAAAAGCTCTCACATAGTTGTCAAATCCCAACCATTTTATATGAAACCCTGTCATTTTCACCAAATCTCCAAAACTCAACTTGATTGAAACAAAAAATGGAAATACAAAGAAAAACAGCATTCCCAATATGAATGGTAAAACAAATACATATCCTTCAAGCATACGCCTTTTTTCTGCACTGATTTTAACCTTACTCACCTTGAAGCACCCCCATTTTCAATTACAAGATAATCTTGGGCTTTTACAGTATATCCTTCATATTGAATGTCTTCTTTATTATAATTAATATAAATATTTGTCCCATCTTCATACTCAGTATGGTAGAAACCTTCACTCAATCTTTTATGTCCTGTAATAAACTGCCCCCATACAGGACTTAACCTTGTATTAAATTCATTATATATAGCTACAGCTTCATCCTTCCAATCCTTATAACATGAGGTGAAGAGGTGGTTATAGGTCGTATTTTTCAGCTTTACTGCCTCCTGCCAAGTCAATTCAAAGTATGGTACACATCCAAATTCAACCCATTTTAATACGGTTTTATTTAAATCATAAGAAAGATTACCTGGTTCCGAAGTATACGGTATACTACCATGAACAACCATTTGATAAAATGGTACCACTTCATCGGTTATAAAGTATTTTGAGCTGTTAATCGGAATTCCATATAACCTGTCTGCATTTTTAAGAAGATATAGGTTGCCCCCTTCCACTGCAGTCTTTCTCTGGCTACCTTGTGCCGTCTCAAGCATTTCATTCCACGTTTTAGCTGTTCCTTCTCTTCCAACTTCGTTTTCTCTGTTATAATCATGATATATCATTTCGCCAATATTTTGAATGGCAACCCCAGTTGAACCATAATCAAAGAGATTGTTGATAAACTGACTAAACCTCTTAAATGTTGAAAATGGATTCAAGATAAAAAATGTTTCGCTATAGTCGGACACAGGTACCAGGCTTCCCTGATGAACAACATCAGCCCTGGAGGAAAAACCTCCATTATCTTTGTCTGCATATGTAAAATTATTTTCTAAAAAAACCTGTATATTTTCCTTGGAAGCATACTCCAAAAAGTTTCTGAGGCCCTTTTTCCCTCCCATTTTTCTTTCTGGTGGCCAGATTACAGGATATTGTCTTATTCCCCCTGCCGTCCAACCCTTCAAGCCAACATCAAGATTATGAACACCTTGTTCTAGAAAAGATCCTGTTATTTTCTCAGCTTGTTTAAAAGTAGTCATTGAAATATATTTATCAAAAAGCATCCTTTCCTCAGTCACACCCATAAATAGGTCAATGCTCAAAGGAATTGACTCATCTTTTTGAATAAGCTTCTTCATTAGATTATTATTTAAAAGAAACTCTCTATATTTGTTTGCCATTCCGCTGTAATTGGCATCTGAACCATTCAAGAAAAATATCCTGACCTCCCTGTCCTTTTTGTTCAGATCCAAATCAATCCGTTTTACTTCCGGGTTTTTTGAAACACTTGTCCCATACACTGTAATATCAGACATCTTAATCGAATAAGTATGCCTATAGATAAACTCAAAGTGTATACGATTAAGATTTATGGCGGCACCTTCCGGACTCAGCTTGATCTTTGCGTCGTAATCCCCTTTGGTTATAGCAGACAAAATGGCATTATCACTGTTTTTTATGCCGAATACAGGCAATTGGGGATTGTATTTTTGGAGATACTGCATTTCCATATAGTTATCTATATTGACTTCTTCAGGACTGTAAATATCCCAGACATATTCCTTAACATTTTGTCCTCTCATGTCAACATTCCCATAACGTGTTATGGCTCCACATCCGTCAGGATAAAACATATAACCGTCAACTGTTTTGTCAGCAGCACCAAAATAAGGCATTAATTCAATATTAACAAGTTTGCTTTCACCGTTTTCGATAATTTTTTCAGCCGGAATACGAACAACAAGTTGGTCTCCTTCCAGTACAATCTCCAATGATACATTGATCTTCGCACTTGTGAAGACATATTCCATACTGACACCATTGGCAATCCTATCTACCCTAACCCTATTCTCACTGTCAGATGAGTAAGAACTGTCCCATTTCAATAGATTCCTTACCATTTTTACATGATTTATCGCAATCATGGATGTTACCTCTTTTTTAAACTGATTATTCAAATCTTGCATATCATACAAGGAATCATCTACTACCGATTGCCATAAATATTCATTCCCCATATCCCTGACCATGATTGCTCCTGTTTCCATATTGCAATATAGTGTAAGATTTTGAGACTGAGCAGCAATTTCATATTCAACCGGCATCAAAGACTCTGCATAAGCTTTTTGACAAGGATTATAAATCACACTTACAGCTAAAATAAAAATTACAATAAATAATAATATATTTATTTTCATCCTATATCCTCCTCTCTAAAACCACGTCATACGTACTTCTCTGAGAATACCGACTATAAACGTATACACCCTGCCTGTCAGTACATAACCAAGAAGAACTACAAACCATGTCAAACCCATGGTAGCACCAGTTAACAAATATGTTACTAATGTTTTTCCAAAATGGTAATCATTAAGTATTTTAAGGTTTACAAAGAAAAGTATCAGTATCCATATCCATGTACCACTTACAAGCAATGAATAAAAAGTTGCCTCACTTCTTCCAAGCACCTGCGACAAAATTGTTAAAGGAACAGTAACCAGAATATAAGGTATCATACTATAGGTTGCTGATAAAAAGATTTCTCTCAATTTTGACTCCCCATCAAATATTGCGGAAATAGCAAAGCTGGCAATAACCCATGTTATAATTGGCAACATAAGTTTGACAGCCTCTAGATAGATGTTGGAATCCCGTATATTGATCACTGCCAAAGGGTAATGTACCGTAAAAATATTAAATATTTTTACCAGAAGTACTAATATAAGAATAATGACGCCAGGCACCAAAGATAGTTGTTCCCTTCCATATTTTATGTTTGAATAGGTTTGAACAGGATGAAATACTACGCCCAACGACATCTTCAATCCTTCTCCAATCTCCATCTTTTTTGACTTTTGCTCTATGAATCCATCAAGAGCTTTCTCTGATGTTTTCTTAATAATTTTTATCATCAGGATAAAAAGTCCAGCCCCTATGATGACAGAAATTGCAACTAACACAAAATACTTTCTAAACATCATGTACCTGTATTCAGTAAATGCCTTGGAATACTCTAACCTGTTATCAGCGAGCCGGTACTCATCCATGGCATCCTTCCACTTTTCCTGTTTGTAAAGGGTATTGCCCACACCCACATGAGCAAGCTGATAGTTTTTATGTATACTGAGTACTTGATTCCATAAATGGTTGGCAGCTTCATAATTACCATGTGCATATTCTGTAACAGCTTTTTGGACAAGTATAATAAAGGCAGTCGGTTCAAAAACTTGAATATTGCCTGCGCTTTTATCCAATACATATATATTTCCGTCCTCATCCACAGCAATAGATGATGGAATCATGAACCTTCCCTTCTGGTCACCAGAACCACCAAATACAGTGAGATTATTTCCATCCTGGTCATATTGGTACAGTCTGTTTGTTTGCCTATCAATAACTGTAACAATGCCCATTTTATCAACACATATGTCTTGAAATAATGGTTCAATAGACTCGCCATTGTAAGAATTTCTTTCTCCAAAGAAGAACTTCTTTTTTTCAAATTTTAATTTAAGAAATTTTAAAGGGTTTTGGTCTTTTTCTGGATATGTCCTATATATATTCTTGCCAATAGTATTAAGCTTTTTGATTTCTCCTTCCACATTATCCCTGCTGGTGGCATAAATCAATCCCTGATCGTCCATTACAATATTTGTATACGCTGACGCCACCCTCTTTTTAATAAACTTTTTTTGCTCTGCGGAAGCAAAAAATCTTAAAAGTACATCTACCATACTAAACCCGACTTCCGTCTTACCTACATATCCGCGAAAACGGTTATAGGCATCAATGGTCATTATGTTTTGCCCTTTTAAAGCATAGATATAACCCGTTGGGCTTAAATATATTTTTGATACGTCAAAGGTGAAACTACTTCCTAAAAGTTCTGAATCCGGTTTAACAAATTCTTCTACAAATTTACCATTGAAGTCAAGATGAACAATCCTTTGGTTCCCGGTATCTGCGATATACATGTTCCCTTTTTCATCAACATAAATTCCTTTTGGAGATGACAGGGGCTTTTTATCTTGACCAGTAAAACAATTTAGAAATTTTCCATCCTTTGTCAATTTCAGTACTCTGTTATTTCCTGTATCTACAACAAAGATATATCCCTGCTCATTAATAAACAAATCTTCCGGACGGCTTAAATAATCCGGTTCCATTTTATTTCCCACATTGTTAATAACAGTTTTAAACAAATAAGTTTCAGGAATCGGTACCTGTTTGTTGTCTTCTACCATATAATCACGGCTTTCCGCTTCAACGTGGAGTGTGAAAAAGCAGCTCATGGTTATAACAGTTATGAAAAATACTAATAATTTTGCAATACTTCTCATTTTGTTCCCCCTTACCCTTTAATACCAGAATGAGTCATAGTTTCCATTACTTTTTTCTGAGCAGTAGTAAATATTATAATTGTAGGTACTATCATAAGGAATGTAGCTGCCGCTACTGCGCCCGCACGCCCTATTGACATTGTTGCAGGTCCTCCTGCTATGGTCTGAAGTGCCAACGGCATTGTCTTCTTTGCCTGGCTGGATATAAATATAAGTGGAGTAAAATAATCATTCCATATTCGTACGAATGAAAAAACCACTAGGGTTGACCATGCCGGCGTAAGAGAAGGCATAACTATACTAAAGAAAACCCTCAACTCATTTGCTCCATCTATTCTGGCAGCTTCCAAAAGGTCATTTGGAAACTGTTCGGTAAACTGTTTCATCAAAAAGAAATTATACGCAACAGCTATGTACGTAAGTATCAACGATCCGTAAGTGTTGACAAGCCCCAGTGAATTCATAACCATATAGGTTGGAATACGTGTTACATGTGGGGAGAACATCAATGCAGCTATAATAATATTGAACAATGTTTTCGACCCCGGCGGCTTGTGCTTTACAATACCATATGCTCCTAATGATGATACCATTACCGTTAAAAGCACTGAAACAGCTGTAACAAACACACTGTTAAAAACAAATCTGACAAACGGTACCGTTGAACTTCCTAAAGATATTACCAAATTGGTAAAATTCTGCATCGTAGGTCTTCTCACTAAAAACCTGGGCGGCCATATAAAAAGTTCATCAAGGGGCTTAAAAGCCGTACTTACAACATATATCAAAGGTATTGCAGTAAATAATACAAGAGCTATCATAAAGGTGTACAGCATCATCCAACCCAGCGTCAGCTTTACTTTCTTTTCTCCCATACGTACTGCAATTCCACTTCTAGCTAAACTTATTCTCAAAATAGTCCCTCCTTATTTACCCTTTGTAGAAAGCGTATTGATAAGAATTCTACCCAGGAAGAAAGTTATAGTAAATAAAACCATTGCAATAGCAGAAGCATATCCCATCTGGAACCTTATAAACGCATAGTCAAACAGATGAGCTACTAATGTATGTCCTGCATAATTTGGGCTTGGCATGCCTGCCACCGATATTGCGATTTCAAAAACAGCAAAGGACACTACCACTGAGTTTATGGCGCCAAACAGCATTTGCGGCTTCATCATGGGTAGAGTAATGTAAAACAGTTCCTGAAACTTATTCTTTATTCCGTCAATCTCGCCTGCTTCATAATATACTTTCGGTATATTCTGAAGTCCTGCCATAAATACAAGAAATCCTGTACCCATACTCATCCATATTGAAATTATTATAACTACCGTCAATATGTACTTCGGATCCTGATTCCACAATATCGGGCTGGTTATTACCCCAAGATTGATAAGTACATTATTTATAAGCCCATATCTGTCTGCTGAAAAAAAATACAACCACACAACAGACATTGCGATAGCACTTGTAATTGATGGAGCATAGAATGCTAATGCAAATGCATTCCTCATCTTAAGCTGATTTATTACCCATGCTGCAAGAAAGGATAAAAAATATCCTATAGGCCCTGTAACAAAAGCAAACGTGAATGTGTTTTTCAAGGCTGTGATAAATATCTTATCATCCAAAAATAACAGCTTGTAGTTTGTCAGCCCAGCCCACTCTGGAGGCTGCAGCATATTATAATTCGTAAGACTTGTTCCAAAAGCTACAATTACCGGCAGAACAGTAAACACAAAAAAGAATAAAACAAAGGGCGCAAGAAACATATATCCTACCCAATGTCTTTTTATAAATTCAACAATACTTCCACTCATATATCTGCCCCTTTCATCTCTGACTGTCATGAACACCGTATTCCTCCTGTTTCATGCGCAGTTCGCGGTTTATTGCCTTAACTGCCTCTTCAAGAGAATCTCTGACAATTTCTCCATTCATTACTACACTTGTCCATGCATTGACAACATATCTCTGTGAAAAATATCCCCCTAGAACTGTAGGTACTTCTTTTGCCCACTTCCACTGCTGTTTGATTATCTTAAGGTCTTCACTTTTCCATGGAATACTTTCAAACGCTTCTACATTTGCTGTATTCCATCGGGCTTCCGTACCAATAACAGCCTCCAGCTCCCTGGCAAACTGCTGCTGAACAGGAGTACTGGACCACCATTTTAAAAACTCCCATGAATCTTCCTGCTTGGTTGACTGCTTAAGTATGATATCACTCTGCTGTGCCAGTATACCGGTTGACCTGTCAACAACACCATCTTGTTTTTTTGTTCCAGGAACAGGAGCAATCCCCCATCTTCCAGTAAGCTCAGGTGCCGCTACCGAAAGCTGCATATACAAGCCATAACTGCCAATGCCCATCGGCATCTCTCCGGAACGCATTCGGTTGAAGAAATTAGCCTGTTCTGGAACCCCATAATGTGTATAAAGTTCTGTAAATTCCTCAAACGCCCTGAAAGCCTCAGGAGTATCAAGTGCTGATTTAATGCCGTCAGGGGTATAATAACTTCCCCCATGCTGAAAAAGAAATTGTGAATATCCATGTTGTGAATTTGTCAGCGTTGTTAGCCTCTCATGCGGATAATAAAACTGAAGCCCATTTTGATACAGTACAGGAAGAACATAGCTGTAAAGTTCCTCTCTTGTATCCGGTAGTTTAATACCTAATTCATTTATTATATCCTTTCTGTAAAACATAACTGTGAAGTCCATAGTCTCTGGAAGAGCATAGACTCCTCCCCTGTAACTAAATGGTATCATAATATTATCTAAAAATCTTTTTGACACCTCTTCATAATCATCAAACTGTTTAAGGTCAACAACTGCATCTCTTATGGCAAACTCCACAGGAGAAACTTTTGAAACTCCAACTGCTACATCAGGTGCATTACCTGCTGTTATGGAAAGCATTAGTACATTTAATGCACCCGCCTCCAGCTGACTCGCAGGAAGTATATTCATATTCAGCATAATACCTGTTTTTGGAGTAAATTGCTCATCTGCCATCTCCTTAATAAGTTCTGCCCACTCAGTACCTCTTGCCACCCAGACATCAATAGTACTCTTTATATCAACATCATCTTCCAATACACTACCAACAGTATCATAGTCCTTTTTAAATGATACAAGAAAATTTATAAATGTGTGCTTTATTTTACTAAATATAGATGCTTTTTCATCCTTTAATTTATCCCCTGGTGAACCTACTGTTATATAATCTATTAAAAGCGGTTGTCTCTGAATACTTAAATACCATGATCCAATACTTATCTGTGCATTGTCAAGATCAACCATCTGCTTTGCTATAATAAAAGGATCTTCTATCATTTTTTCAACCTGGCTTTTTATTGAAAGAAAATTATTGGCCATTGCAGGAAGTTTCCCAGGCAGCTCATCCAGCATATCATATTTTTCTTGAAGACTTTCCATAAGTGTTTCCATGTTATCCTTCAAATCAGGTATGACTTCAAAGAATTCGTAGTCATAATTTGCATCAGGGCTGCTTCCTGTTACTTTTATAATCTCTCGTATCATATTTGAAAGCAGCAGAGTATCATTATTCAATGAATGTATGACCGGTGTCAAATTACCCATGGTAACAGTCATTGTAATTGTATGCTTTCCGCTCTCCAGATAAAAAAGATATGGGACTTCATCATTTCCTTTCAGTACTTCTGTTTTCCACTTACCTGTACTGGTGTACTGAAATGCATATGTGTAAAGCTCCTTAAACGGTACTTTTCCATCGATTTCAATCTTTCTGTATGAAGGCAGTCCGTCGTTCCATACCTGTAAACTTCTTACACCTATTTTATACAGCCCATCTTCAGGTACTGAAAACTCCCAGCTGACTGACTGGCCTCCATTTCTCCACCTATACCCCCCAATTACATTAAGTTTCCTGTATTTTAAAGAAACAGGATTAACTGATGGGTCACCATTTGACTCCCTTCTTACAGTAGGGTCACTTTTTTCAATTGCACTGGTTTCAGCCTGAAACTCAACTGTTTTATTTGCTTCTCTGTAACCCTTTAAAACATACAACTTTTCAACCTGCTCATATGTTGGTGTTTCCTCTGCAGGCAGAATAGTTACTTTTGAAATAGCCATAGGCTCACTGATATACTCAAGCTCAATTACATGACTACCTTTACCATAATAGAACTTTAGAGCTTCAGGGTAAAGTCCTGAGCCGTCATGAAGCCTTCTTGACCTCCATGCAGGTACTTCCACCTGTTTGGGCCTGACTTCATCGCCTAAGCTGTTAACTATAGGCTCCCCCTCATCCTTCCACATGCGTGGGAATACCAAATTTCCAGCCTCTAAAAAGGGCACTTCTCCATCTGTTTTCAGAGACCTTACCGCAGAATTGGTTGAGCCTGGCATCATATAGTATTCAATCTCCACTTCATACAAACCTTCAGAAGCTATGTCAAACTCAAACTCTGTTAATTCGATATCCTCATTCCGCACAAATACCTCATCAGGCTTGTTTCCAATTCCACTCTGCATTTGGAGTTGTATGGAAGTATTGGTTTTTATATTAAATGGTTCAATAATAATATGGTCCTGGCCACTTTGATACCCTTTGTTTTCATATTCTGATAAAAGTGATGAATAATAGGGGTATTTCAGATCTCTATAGTACTCTCCCCCACTTGAATTTGAACCATAGTTATATTTTTCTCTGAGCCTGACATCACTTAATGCCTGTGCAGGAACTGTAGAAACACCTATGAACATTATACATATTGCCAAAACAACTATCCTGCAACTTTTTTTCATGGTTTTTAAACTCCCTCCATAAAATAATCCCGTATTCTTAAAGAAAACCGTTTATATATAATAAATTAATTATAACGTAAATAGAATGTAAAAAAATCAACAACCTTCGGGAAAAATACATACGATTTTACGATTCAAACTTATCAATAATATTTGATTGCACAATAATATGTCTGAGTCATAGTGTACAATACTTTTTAATTGTATCATTACTCCAAACCTGAACCTCAATATATCGTTCAGGTCCATACTTCCCATCTGCATTCCACTTTTGTGGTAAGCCGTATTTCTTGATAACCTCCAGTATCTCATGATAAGTATACAGTTGCTTCCGATATTCTTTACTATCGTTTACAACAGGGCTAAATGTAGGGTGCATATCCCCATATGTAAATGAAATTGAGCTGAAGTCAAATTCTTCAATAGGTATTTTTATATAACATCCATCTATATACCATGTATATAGCCACCAACATACCTCTACAACCATGTAATGAGGTGCAGCTCTCGCTGGCTTTCCACCTTTTTCTATAAACATTTTTCTTGCAAGCTCTTCATATTTAACCCTTCTTTTCATATAGTCAGGGTCTCTTTGTGCAGCCTGAGAAGATGGCCTATCTCTTGTAATCTTATTAAGTATTTCTTTTGCTTCACTGATATGTAAATCAGATAAATTTCTAAATGCACCCAGTTCCTTTTCAAAATAATGATATAAGTACATTTTTGTCCCTCCTTTAAAAAACTTTCCATTTGATATGCTTCTTAATAAAGCACTTTAAATTTTAAAAAGCGATCTCTACAGTAATGATCTCTTTTGGCTTTATTAGGATATTCTGAATAGCGGTATCTGTAATCTTTATATCACCGGTCCTTTCTTCTAAAAGGTTCGCAAGGTAAGCCTCCCCTGGCCTTTTAAAGAAATGAAAGGAACAGGTTCTTGGTTCACTGGAAGCATTATAGACCCTTACAATCAGGGAATCGCCCTTTTCTTTTTTCTTGATGCAGGAAAGGATGATATCCTCCCCCTCAATACGCAACATCTGTTTTTCCAGCGGCAAGGATACGCCAGGATATTTCTTACCCCGGTAAAATATTTCCGCTACTTCCGTTCCCTGTACAAAAGGCCTTCCGCCTGAGAATTTCCGGGTATCCACCGGCTGGTAATGTGTAAAAAGAGGATTTAAAAAGCTTTGTGCCCGCTCAATAGTCCTGGATTGATACAATTCTCCGGCATGTGGATAAAGTGACATTCTGAAAGTGTGTATGCCCTGACATTGGTTTTCCGGAATTAAACCCACCTTGTTTGGTATACTCTGGGTATCCGGTGATGTTTTGGGTCTTAATATGTAATCATTAGACCGGATGAGAGTTAAAGCAACTGTATTTTCTTCATCAGTCAAATGCTCGTATTCATATAATCCTTCATTGAATATTGCAAAACCGTAATCATCCCCATCTATGTTGACATATCCGTTGTTACAATGCTGCTTTACCTTTTCATTCTCATCAGTAGGGTACTGGTTATGGAACTTGTTATGGTTAATCACATCAAAAGGCGTTCCTGAATAACTGATGTCTGTATCAATTCCTGTGGGGAAAAGAACCCTTAATCTATGATCCTTGATTTGATTATCAATAGTAATGGAAACATCCAGCTGACGGCTTCCCTGATCCAGGGATAGTTTGATATCCACTGGTATATCCACATGAACGTGGCTTCGCTTGTTTTCATCAAAACAGTACTTTTCAGGCAGCTTCCACTGGTATGAAACCTTATATGTTGTGTTTAATGCATGGTTTTCAATTTTTTTAATATCTGCCTTGACATCAGAAGTAGTTATGTTCCTGCCTTCAGGATTCTCTTTATAAACATACGAGTCCCCAATATCCTCTCTATCTTCCAACAACAGAAGATTTTTGTATTTCTTTTTACTTTCCTTGTCAAACAAGTCAATTGTACCGTTTTTATTGATTATAACTTTCAGGTATTGGTTTTCCAATGTGTTTTGATCATTTTCATAAATTTTTACTCTGTCAATCCATTTATTAGGCGTTTGATGCGGCGTAACAGTATATGTTCTGTAGCTGAAAGCATCTAATGCCTGAACCTTTAACTTGATTTTATAGACACTTACATAAATGATTCCTGGAAGGTTTACGGGGCTTAATACCCTTTTTGCCCTTTTTTCTTTTGATAAAACCACATAAGGCACATCAATGCCATCCCTGTCCGTAATCTTGAATTGCTCAACGTTTTCTTGATTGACAAATTCCAGTTCCATGTCCACAACGCCATCCTGCAAAGTGGCATTTGTATTAAATATTGTAATAATGTACTGCTCATCCGATAAATTGCTTCTGTCCAAATGTGCACAGAGAAAATCCATTCCGTTTTTTAGTAGACTCTCCCCTGTTTCCATAAATCGCATAAACCTGTCCATCATGTGTTGGTGAACCTCATCTGTACTGCATCCACAAATACTGTCGTGTGGATGGTTTTGTATAAGAAGCTTCCATAAATACCTTAAAAAATCTTCCGGGTATTCGTTGAACCCCAATGAATGGATAAAACTATACAAAGGTTCCAGACGGTTTTCGATGAGGGTTTGGCATCTGATGTTCCATTGCTTCAAATAAACCCTTGAGGACAGGGTATTTGTCAACAACCTTGATTTAGGTCCTTTTCTCATTTCTCCCGTATAAGTATCAAGTCTTGTGTCTGAATCTTGTATTCTTTGTATATATTCTTGGAATGTATCCTGAATGATTCTATCTCCATGCGGCAGTTTTTCCTGTATCTTATCCAGAATATCAAGCAGGTCTTCCTGCGCTTCCAGATGGTCACAACCATTCATTAAAAGATAGAAACCTGTTGTTGCTGACGTATTAAGCCTTTTATCAACTGCCTCCAATAAACTCATCGCTTTTTGAATATCTTTTGGGAAACGCTGTGCGTTATTGTACCATTGGGGCAGGTTAACCGATAATACTTCTGAACCATCCTCACTTCTCCATAAAAACTCAGCTTTTTTATCAGGGCAGAAATACCCTTTCCCCATAAAATACCCCCTGCCGAATATGCAACTGTCTATCCCGCACTTGTTAAATATCTGTGGAAGCTGAGAAATAAGTCCGAACTGGTCAGGAACATATCCTTCCATCATGCATTTCCCATACTTGTTTGCCATCTCTACACCGATGAGCAGGTTTCTTATGGTAGCTTCACCGCTTGTAAGAAAAAAATCATTCTGAACATACCAGGGCCCAATAAGCAACCTTCCCTCTTTTACATACTTTTTTATTTTCTCTTCATTCCAGGGTTTGATTTCCAGGTAATCTTCAATGGCAATAGTCTGGGCATCCAGATGGAAACGGTATCTTTCATCTTGGTCAAGAATATCCAAAAGATTATCCATTAAACTTACCAACCGTATTCTAAATTCTTCAAAAGGCTGGTACCATTCCCTGTCCCAGTGGGTATGAGATATGACACAATATGTTTTACCCATGTTTTAAACCTCCTCCAAGTCCCCTTCATTCATTTCAAAATCAACCCATATGGGACTTGACCAAGCCATATGTCCGTCTTTCTGGGTAGCCCTTATGTAATAGTATCTGCTGCTGTTGGAAACATTCACGCTTAGATTTTCAAGCGTTACGTTGAAAAATATACTGCCGTCCTTATCAATCCACTTGTTTTGTGTTTTAATCACACAATTATTCTCAAGAAGTTCAACCTTTTGCAGAGGCACCGTCCCTTTGACAGCGATGCTGATAGACAATGGGTATAATGAATCAATGGTGTACTGGTTAACTTTGATAATGCTTCCCATAAAAAAACCATTGATGTTAAAGTCCAACTTCATTCTTGCACCCGTCGTGGCATAAACTCGTCTGTTACTCATGGCATCCCACAGATTATCCCTTGTGAGTTCCTTTGCATAAACCCCCATGATTCCGGTAGAACCTGCCATTCTAATATGCGCATCCCCTCCGCCAATCATACCCAATTTGTATCCTTTTATAAGAGCATCCTGTACAAAACATCCGGGAACAGTAGACTCGGTTTCCTGAAGAGGGGCACCGTAGTATTCAGAATTACCCCATCCGGAATATACTTCTACAAGTTTTTCCAGTTCTTCATCGTAATAATCCCAGTTTGTAATGTGTTGTACTGTCGATGGATGATGCGGTATCAACAAAACTTCCTGCCCAATGGATTTTAATTTTTTATAAAGTTTTTGAGGTGTATCAGACTCTGAATGCCAGCAGTTGATATTCTGACCTCGATCTCCTTTGTAATAGATATTTTTATGACCGTATTCAAAAGAAGTCCACTCTTTTCCGATAAAGGTGATAAACTTGCCGGGCTGGTTGTATCCATTAGCTATTTCACAATATTTCTGCCAGTCTTCCCCATCAAGATAATCATGGTCCGTAATCGACATAAAATCAAGTTTTTCAATATCCCGACCATATTCATAGTTTTCTTCCAAAGCTCCATTATTACCACCGCACCTTGAATAGCTTGAATGGATGTGAAGATCCCCCCAATATAGGTTATAATCAGGTGTTTTAAATCGATTAATATCTATTTTTTTTCTAAAAGGCGAGCGTAATGTTTTAAAACTTTCAACAACAAAGTCACTCCATACAAGTATGGGACTTTCTGTTTCAATTCTACCTTTAACCTTTATATCATCATCCTTAGATTTATCTGCCTCTATTTCAATATAATTGAGTACAAGGTTTTCTATTCTACCATATTGTTTAACAATAGGCTCTTGGTTTAAAGGGGTTTTAATAACGATGATTAATTCTTGCCTGTCCCGTGTCATACTTTCCGGAATAGTTAGACAGTACTCGTTATCTCTGCCCTTAAATACAGCCAATACTGTTTCAACTTCATCATATATAAGGATAATATCACAGTTATTTGATGAAGATATACCAAATTTAACAACATTGTCATATCCTGAATATATAGGGATTTTTACAGCAGCCTTATTTTCTATCCGATTATGATTCCCTCTTCCCTTGAATCCCCATAACAGTACATGTCCAGCCTGTGGGCCTCTATTCATTTCTATTCTTTTACTTGCCATAAAACATTCCTCCTAAATTTTTTTAAA
>CAZANH010000091.1:0-3548 GCA_964486515.1 uncultured Eubacteriales bacterium | reverse complement strand
GCTTTTTTGCTTTTTGAATATTCTTTGAAGATAGTTGGAATTTACATTTACAAAGCTTGCAATATCACTGATTTTTATCTTCCTGTCATAGTTATGGTGAATGAATTCAAGTGACTTTCTTACATAACCTGAGGCACAGTTATCCCCTGCTGACTGTTTCTTTTCCCACAGCCTGGTAAGCTTTATAAACAGATATCTGAAAAGTATCTGTTTGGCCTCTTGATTGTTTCTAAGGGCGTCCTGGTGTTCAAGTACCAGGTCTCTGAGAGTGTACAACAGTTCCTCATAGTCTTTCAGTACAGCATAATCCATTTGATTTAAACCAACATCATACCTGGAATTCAAAAATTTGAATTCAATATTGAGCATCCTGCAATTTACATTATTATCAACCATCAGCCGGTGCGGCACTCCAATATCTATTATTATGAATTCATTCTTTGCCAGGTTTTTGGCTTTGCCATTTACATATATTCTGCAGTATCCATTTATCACATACATAATCTCAATGGTATCATGAGTATGGTCATGTACCATGTCATATCCGTTCCATGTCTTAAAATAATATGCTGTTGCAACAGGCTCAACATTGATACTGGCCAGCTGCATTTCAAAAAGGCTTATCTTTTCCAAATGCATATCTCCTAATTATATAAATGATTGTTTAACAAACAGGTAATCAAGCCCCCCACACTTTGTTGCATCTCTAACCTTCATAATTATATCATACTGTAGCCTCCAGCCACAACCAAAGCAGTCAATAATAAAACGTGTCCTTAGATGTTTTGAAATGTTAAATAAACTTCTTTCTGTATTCCTGTGCTGTCAATCCTGTAATTCTTTTAAAAATCTTGTTAAAAAACTTATAATCCCGGTAACCTACACGATAAGCAATCTCCATAACAGATTCAACAGGATACTTTAATAATAAGGTACAAGCTTTTTCTATTCGCACTTTCTGCAAATAATCAATTACACTTGTTCCTGTAATTTCTTTAAATAAAGAAGAAAAATAGCTTTTACTCATATAAACCTGTTTGCATATGTCCTGGACATTCAACTTTTTTGAATAATTCTTCTCAAGGTAGTTTATAGCCTCTTCTATAAACTCATATTTAGCTGTTTCACATTTGTCGAGAAAACTGCTTTTCTTTTTAAAATCCCTATATATCTCAATAAGAAGTTCACATAATAGAATTTTAAGGATTTCCTTATACCCTTGCTTTTTTAATTTATACTCCATATACATCTTATTAAAAATCCGGCCAATATCATCACCTGCTTCACAGGCAAAGTAACCATCGCTATCATAATCAATTTCTTCTGTATAAAATGATTTATATAAAAAAATATTTATAATCTCTTTAAGAATTGGCAGTTCAATATTGATATTTTCAATAAATTGTGGCATGAATATACAATTCATTACTGTCAACTGTCCACTGTTTTCAATATCTATCGGATAGAAACTGTGAGGTATATCAACATTAATTATATACAAATTCCCTTTTGAAACAGGATATTCATAGCCATTTATAATATGCTTCCCTTTTCCGTTACAGACATATGCAATTTCAATAAACTCATGGCAATGGTATTTTATTGCTGAATAATCCTGATAATCACATTTATCCATATAAAATAAAATATCGCCATTGAAATATTGATTATTATGCACTGTAATATAATTCATCGTATTATATCTCCTTTTTTTATAAAAAATCATTTCGACCTATTTTTATCGGAGAATCGCCCATGTATTAATTTTATTATACAATATATAATAATTCAAATAAATATTATAAATATTAATAAATTGGGTGTGAATACATAATGACTTCAAAAGAAAGAGTAATTCAACAATTAAATTTTAAAAAAACAGACCGAGTACCGTTTAATTTCTGGATGGACAGAAGACTGATGTCGGATTATGAGAATAGGTTCGGTGAAGATTTTCGTGTTTCCCATTATGATGCGGATGTTATTGAAACCTTTCCCCTATTAAATTGGCCTGCAGGGAAAGGTGAGGAAAGGGACGGTTCATTCTGGTTTATCGAACCCGTTCTTAAAGACTGGGGTGAAGCTGATAAGCTTAAAATGCCTGATCCAAAAAATGAAAAGGTTTATGGCAATATACTTTCAAACCTTAATAAATATCCTGATAAAGCTATATTCGTAAATATATTTGGCCCATTCACAATTTTACATGGTATCCGACTGATGGATAATTTATTCCTGGATGTATACGATTATCCTGATGAACTTCACAGTCTCATTAAAAGAATAATGAATGTATATAACAAAGTAATTGAAGAAGTTGTCAAGCTTCCTATTACAGCTGTTTATTTCCAAGATGATATTGCATCCTCTGATGGCCTTATGTTTTCTTCCTCCATGATTGAGGAGTTTTTATTTGATTATTTTAAAGAAGGAATACAAATGGCACAAAGAGCTGGAAAATATTTAGTATTTCATTCGGATGGCAAGGTCACCGATATCCTTGATACATTGGTAAAATTGGGCTTTAATGCAGTAAACCCTTTGCAGCCTGAATTCAATGATTTTAATGATTTTAAAAGTAAATACCATGGAAAGCTGGGAGTATACGGCGGTATTGATAATACAAAAATTATTCCTGACGGAAGCCTAAAGGATATTGAAGACCATATATCAAATATCTTTAATGTTCTGGGAAATAGTGGAGGATTAATTATGTCAAGCCATGATATCCCCATTCATTGTCCACACGAAAATGTTGAGGCTATGGTAAAATATATCAAAAGTTGCACCTATTGAATATAATTAAATATAAATCTGATTTACATATTCAAAATTATAAGTTGACATTCAAAAGGTTTTTGTTTTATTATTTAGTTAATGTATTTTTATGTTTTGAAACAGCTTATTATTATTGAGTAATGGGGGATTTTAATGAACAAATCAATTAAAATAAAATATACTTTTTTGCTTTTGATTACTTTCAGTATCTTTTTGGTATTTCAAAACTTCGCATACGCAGAATATGAGTCCACCGCCGGTGCGGCCGTACTTATTGAAGCTTCGACAGGCAAAATACTGTACGAAAAAAATGCCGATGTTCCTATGCCTCCAGCCAGTATTACCAAACTGATGACTCTTTTCCTTGGATTTCAGGCTGTCAAGGAAGGAAGCACAACATGGGACGACCTCGTGCCGATATCCGAAAAGGCATGGAGGACGGAAGGCTCCAGGATGTTTGCAGAAGTTGGGACAAAAGTTAAATACCTTGATATTATAACCGGTATTTCTGTCGTTTCCGCAAACGATGGCTGTGTTGCACTTGCAGAATATTTAAGCGGCAGTGAGGATGCTTTCGTACAGGAAATGAACAGCTGTGCAGAGGAATTTGGATTAACACAGACACAGTTTAAAAACTCCCATGGGCTTCCTGCCGTTGGACATTATATGAACGCCAGGGACATATCCGTATTGGCACAACGTTTGATTCTGGAACATCCGGAAATTTTGGAAATTGAAACCCTTACAGAATTTACATTCAATGATATAAA
>CAZANH010000090.1:0-11691 GCA_964486515.1 uncultured Eubacteriales bacterium | reverse complement strand
ATGCATGTTTCAAAACTGAAGCCGTAGTCTTTTCCCAATACCTGCCCTGAGCCATCAAGCGGAAGCCCTTTTTTGACGTTAACAGTATAAAGTGTTCCGGATTCAAGCTTCTTGGGAACAAATACAGCCGCATAACCATGCTTTTCAAATGTCCCTTCTATAGACGGAGTGATTTCAAAATACCCGGATATATCGGTTATCTTAAACTCACTGTGTGTAAAATAGATCTCCACACCTGTCTCAACAGGAACGTTTGTTCCTGTATTTTCCGGGAGTGAACCCAGCACCGCAAAATCCAATGTCGTCTGAAATGTCCAGGTTACTTCCTCACCGTTTTCTTTTAAGAGGCGGAAGGTATATAGCCTGTTTTGCTGAAGCTCCTTGGCCGGAGTTATTCTGAAGCTATTATCTTTTAAGATTTCTATTAAAGGGGGCTCCATACCTTCTATCGTGATATTCCTGGCAAGATATTCAAGAGATAATCGGGATATTCCTTCTTTCTGCTTAAGTATAAAGGTACTGTCTGTCTTTACCCCTGTTGAGTCGTATTGTATGGGCACGAGGCTGAATCCCTTCCGGTACTGCTCCGCCTGCACGGTTGAGGCAGGTTTGAACGGATTATATATCACAACTGCTGTTATAAGCATAGCTATAACCAATACTATGCTTATTTTCCCTGTCAATTTGGTTTTCCTTGCCATATCAATTCCTCCCGTACTATGTAAGTATTTAATCAATCAAATGTTTTTTCACATTCTCACTCAAGGCATTCACTGCTTTGATATTGTATAAGACGTTGCTTCGGGGAGAAAAGTTCCAAAAAGAAAAATATAAGACAACACCCTACTTTTGCATACATATTTATCTCCATAATGAGTTCTATATAGCTCTTCCGTATTTTATAAATGACAAGTCCCAAGCATCTTCCTGAAACATCTGATTATTATCAAGCGTCTAGTCTGCTTTGCATTTGCGAAGCAGTTTCCTTACATGTATTTATTATAGCATACCGCGGCCTGCAGCCGCAACCGAAATATTCATTTAGGGTGCGATTTAAATTTTTGTACCATATTATATTATATTTTCCATTGTTCATGTGAAGCAGATATTTCTATTTGGTTCATATCCAGATGGTATACCTCATGCTGGATCCCATTGGAATTATAAGTAATGTGCCTTACTTATATTGTTGGAGTTAATTCAGAATGCTTTGATAAATTAACAGTAACATGCACCATAAAAGGGGTACCTTTTATTTAAAAGATACCCCTTTATCACTTTTACTTATATTGTTCCATAAGGCAGTGAAATTCAAAAAGCCTGTAAAATCAGTGTATTGTTATGATTTGTTCTTTTCAGCTTTTACACCAACAATTATACTCCAGGCAAGACTGCCATATAAAAGCAAACAACCTACAATCAACATAATCCATGCAGATAATGGCATAATAATCCTCCTTTATTCTTCTTCTTCAGAAGTTTCAATTGATTCTTTACTTCTTATAAAAGATATAATGAATCCAACTATAATTGTAACTATTACTACACCCCAACCGCCTATTATAAGATGATTTGTTGAGTAGCCTTCATAATTCTTTGATAAATTGGTTATCAAATAACTTATACTAATATATAGAAGGACAATTGGCGTAACGAAACGTATCATTACATCCCACCATTTACCAAACTTTATACTGGAGGTTTCATTAAAGTATTTTCTTATTTTACCGGAGCCAAATATCCAACCTACCAATATACATTCAAAAATACCAATCGTAACAAGATTAAAATCATTTACCCAGTGATCTGTTATGTCAAGCCAGTAAAGGCCTGCTTTTGTTGCAAATATAAGGCTTGCAACAAATCCTGCTACACAAACCCAGATTGTTGTCTTACGTTTTTTCCATTGAAACTTATCAACAAGTCCTGTGACAATACCTTCTACGATTGAAAACGCTGAATCTATTGCCAGTGTTAATAAC
The DNA here is from genome assembly GCA_964486515.1 of uncultured Eubacteriales bacterium. Lineage (GTDB taxonomy): Bacteria > Bacillota > Clostridia > Acetivibrionales > CAZANH01 > CAZANH01. Next base: position 9,709 of record CAZANH010000090.1, on the reverse strand, counting down.
ATACCAAAGAACAGCACTGCAAAAATTGTCATTACAACAATCCCGCCGGGCAAATTTGATATTGCTTCGGGATATGTAGCAAAGGCAAGAAACACACCCGATATTTTCATGTCTGCTATAGCAGTTCCGCTTACACTTGACAAATAACCAAGAGTCCCGAATACTGCAAAACCTGCAAGAAAACTTATTCCTGCGTCTGCAAAAGAAATTATCAAACCGTTGGTTGTAAGATCACTTTTTTTCGGGAGATAACTTCCATATGCTATCATAATTCCAAAAAGAATACTTAAGCTGAAGAATACCTGGCCGTATGCGGAAGCCCAGACTCCCGGATCAAGAAGAGCCGCCCAATCGGGGGTAAGATAATATGAAAGTCCTGTAACAGCTCCTTCCAGTGTTACAGCCCTTATTACAAGTATTATCATAAAAATTACCGGAATAGGGACTGTCCAGACAATAACCTTACTTACGGATTTTACACCATTGCGGATACAGTAATAAACAAATAACCATGCCAATACAAGGCCTATTAGAACAGGAATACTGAATCCGCCAAGTGTACCGGGATCATTTGTAAGACCAAGTACGTTGTTCAAAAAGAAGTTTATAGCACCCACATCTTTCCATGCTACGGTTAAGGAGTACCAGATATAATCTATTACCCAGGCCATTACAACAGTGTAATAAGCTACAATTACAAAGCTTGTTGCAAGAGCCCACCATCCTAGGGCTTCTCCACCCTTACCACATTTTCCGAGAGCTGTTGGTGCTCCCCCCTGAAACTTTTTACCTATTGCATTTTCAAGTATCAACAAAGGTATACCTGCTGTAATGAGAGCTACAAAATATGGTATCAGAAATGCTCCGCCACCATTGTTGAATGCCTGACCGGGAAATCTCCATGCATTTCCCAACCCCACTGCTGAACCAATCGCTGCAAGAATAAAGACTGTCCTTGAACTCCATCTTTCTCTTGACATTAAGACACCTCCATAAAAATATTTTATAACTTTAAGCTAAAAATATTAAGTATTTTAATAATATAAATATCACTTAACCCGTAACATATGTTCCACATACGCTCAGCATATGTTCACAGCATTAAATGATTAATATATTATTAAAAATTATTATATATTCAGATTATTATTTTGTCAATTTTTAAAAATCTTTGATGTGTTTATTTTATGATAATGTGTGACTGTTCAAGTACCCCCTTATATACCAATCGAAAAATATCTTTCTGAAAAAACGTTACGGTCTTAAAGAGGCTGTATATTCAAGCCTTACATGTCAAATAAAACTCGTTGAATGCTTATTATTTATAATGTGTGAAAGCATTAATGTAATGTCATTTATATGAATTGAAGTGTATACAGATGGTGATATATGCCTCCCAGCCTGATCAGTTCATCATGTGTCCCCTCTTCCTTAAGCCTGCCCTTATGAATCACAATAATCCTGTTTGCGTTTTTTATGGTTGAAAGCCTGTGTGCAATTACAACCATTGTCCTGCCAATACCGATTTTCTGCATGGCTTCCTGTATAATCCTTTCCGTTTCCGTATCAATATTTGATGTCGCCTCGTCAAGCACCAGTATTGCGGGATTTACGGCAATCGCACGCGCAAAGGATAACAGCTGGCGCTCCCCGCTTGAAAATGTAGTACCACCAGGGTTTACACTGTAATCATAACCCTGTTGGAGGCGATTTATAAAACGGTCAGCATCTACATATTCCGCAGCTTTTTTAATATTTTCATCACTGATATCATCATTATACAACCTGATATTTGTCTTGATATCTCCGCTGAAAAGCTGGACATCCTGGAGTACAAGCCCAATACTGCTTCTCAGCTGATTTTTTGGTATATCCCTTATATTTATTCCATCAATAAGGATTTCTCCCTTTCGTATTTCATAAAATCTGCACAGCAGGTTAATTATCGTAGTTTTTCCGGCACCTGTCTGTCCAACAAATGCTACGGTTTCTCCCGGCGAAATTTTAAAGGAAACATCGCGTAAAACCCAATTTTCATCATCATATGCAAACCATACATTCTTAAACTCTATACCGCCTTTCAGCCTGCTTATATCCATATCTGCCTTTTCGCCAACAGGCACTTTCCCTTTCACACTTTCCTCACTCTTCATGTCCAGAATTTTAAACACCCTTTCGGCAGCGACAAGCGAATGCTGCATAATATTAAACATTTCACTAAGATGTATAATCGGCCGGAACAACATATTGGCATACCTGATAAAGATAAAAAGCATACCAATCTTTATTTCCGTATTAAGGATACTTTGAGCTCCGAACCATATTATAATTGCAATAGCAAAGTTGTTCACAAAATCCATGAACGGCCGGAACAGTCCAAATAGTGTCGTCATTCTGTTGTGTGATTTGTAATAGCTACAGCTGCTTTCACTGAATTCCTTCTTCTTTTCCTCTGTCATGTTGAAGACCTGTATGATTTTTACCGCCGTAATATTTTCCGAAAGAAAAGCGTTCAATCTGCTCAGCCTGTTTCTGATATCGTTGAAAATCTTTTTGGCTCTTGTCCTGAAAATTCTGACTGAAATTATAACCAATGGTGTAACTGCTATGGTAATTAACGTCATTTTCACATTTAAACCGAACATAACAATAATTACACCAATTATTACCACCATTTCTCTCACAAAATGAACAAGTATTTCCGTATACATCTCATTTATTGCCTCGGAATCATTTGTTACCCTTGTAACCAGAACCCCTGCCGGAATCTTGTCAAAAAAGGAAACCGGCAGCTTTTGAATATGCTTAAAAATTCTGTCCCTTAAATCCTTGATAATTTTTTTACCTGTTGACTGAAGTATGACAATATGAAAGTAACTCAGGACAAACTGTGCTATCATAAGCCCCAGGAATATCATACCATACCTTACAATATGTCTTCCAGCAGTATCAACAGGTATGATTCCTTTTGCTGCAGGCTGTATATTATCATCAATTAGCAGCCGTATTATATTTGGCTGGATAATTTCTATTGCCGCAAGTACCAGAATAAAAACAAGTGCCGCCAAAAAACCTTTCCAATAAGGGACCGCCGTCTTTAGCAGTTTTTCAATAATCCTGCTGTCTCTTATATTTCCCTCGTATTTTTCGCCTCCTGCAAACCTTGCCGGCCCGCCTTGTCCAAATGCCGCCATTCTTCCTCACATCCTATTTATTTTTAATATATATAGCCAGCCATTCATTATATAAAATTATGCATCATTCAATTCCTCTTCAAGCATCTGCCTGTGATATATTCTGCTGTACAGCCCATTCATTGCAATAAGCTCATCATGGGTACCTCTTTCTATGATTTTGCCATCATCCATCATTAGAATTTCATCTGCATCCATGATTGACGAAACCCTGTGGGCAATTATGATACAAGCCCTTTCTTTTCTGTTTTTTTTGATATTTTCCAGAATCTTTCTTTCAGTAGCCGTATCTACTGCAGACAGACAATCATCCAGAATCAGGACAGGTGAGTCTTTGAGGAAAGCCCTTGCAATGGATATTCTTTGTTTTTGCCCTCCCGAAATGTTAACCCCTCTTTCTCCCAGGATTGACTGATATCCTTTCCCTATTTCCACAATAGCCTGGTGTATACAGGCTTCATCGGCAGCGGCTTTTACACTTTTCATGTCATGCCGTGTTGGATTAAAATCAATATTTTTTTCGATAGTATCCGAAAAAAGGCTGTTTTCCTGTGGTACATAACTAATTGCTTCTCTTAATTCTCTCAGCGGTATATTTGCAATGTCAATACCATCCAAAAGAATTCTGCCTCTTTGACCTGTATCATACAGTCTCAGAAGAAGCGCAGCTATTGTGGATTTTCCGCTTCCAACTCTCCCAATGATCCCCAGTGTTTTGCCCCTTGCCACCTTAAACGAAACATTACTTAGCGCTGGTTCAAGTTCCGGTGAGTAACTGAAGTCCACATTGTTGAATTCAATATATCCCGTTATATTGCAGCCATTTTCGGGCTTACCGAATTTACCGTCATAAATATCCGGCTTTTCCCTGAGTATTTCGGATATCCTTGCAGCAGAGGCAGTTCCCCTTTGCAGCAGTGTGATAAAATTACCAACCATCATAAGCGGCCTCATGATAATTGCCACATAACTGTTGAGCGCTATAAAATCTCCAAGTGAAATATTCCCTTCCACCACCATTTTACCTCCGACTATCAGCACCAGCAGTTGTCCTGAATCCATAACCAGTTTGACAAGAGGCCCGAAAAATCCCTGGAGTTTAACCAGTTTCATATTTGCCTGATAGTTCATCCGGTTAAATCTTTCAAAATTACGTTCTTCGTATTCTTCCTGGCAAAAAGCCTTGATTACCCTGACCCCTGTCACATTCTCCTGTACTTTTTCCGTCATATCCGCAAATGTTTCCTGTACAACTCGAAAACGCCTGTTGATAGCGACTCCAAACCTACTCATTATAATTAGGATAAACGGCATCGGTATTAAAAGCAGCATTGCCATTTGAGGGTCAATACTCCTGCTGATAATTATAATACTGGATATCATAAGGACAACAATGTTGATAATTATGGTAATTCCCCTTCCAAGCATGTGCCTTACCGCTTCTGTATCATTTGTCGTATGTGCCATTAAATCTCCTGTACTTCTTTTTGCAAAAAAACCCATAGACAAAGTTATAATCTTATTAAAAATTTCCATTCTCTCAAGATGTACATACAGATTGCCTGCTTTCAGTATAAGCTGCCTTGAAAGGAAATGCAGAATAAATGCACTTAAGGATATACCAAGTATTATAAGTATATATTTTAATGTGGTATCTTGAACTATTCTGCCCTCATTAAGATAATCGATAACATCACCTGTTATACGGGGTACCAGAAGCTGCAGTATGCTGACTCCCGCCAGGACTAATATTCCACTGGCGTATCTCAGCTTGTGTTTTAAAATAAACTTCATAATTCGCTGCCTTATCAGATAGTTCTGATTTGCTTTCTTCTTCATTTCAAGGCCATCTACCTTTCAAAAGTTTGTTGCCATGGGAACAATTATTATATACACCAGATTCAATAAGTTGTGCATCAATTTTTTCAAACATGGCAAGTATCTCACTGATTGCTTCCTTATTGACGGGTTTGAGTTTTTCCGTAATATATTGCCTTTGCAATACAAGAATACGTTCACGCTCGGCTATACCATTTTCTGTCAACCTGATGCGTACAATTCTTCTGTCTTCAGAGTCCCTGATTCTTTCTATAACGCCGGCTTCCTCAAGCTCATTTAATATAGGGGTAAGATTGCTGCTTAAACGGACTGATTTTTCCGCTATCTCAGAAGCCATATACAACTGGCCGGGGTGGATAATCCTCAGCACATCGAACTTGTTCCAATTATAACCAAGTGAAGAGAGGTTTTCAGCTGCCACACGCCTTAGCCTGTTACCCATCCTTATTGTTTTCCTGAAGAAATCCATATATATACTGGTATCCTGCATGGCATTCCACTCCTTATATGGTTATAAAATATAATAATTATATATTATTATATTTATATAATATAAGTATTATATCAAAAAAAATTTAATTTGCAAGTTTAGCTCGAAGAATAATTCCTGAAATGAACGCTACAGGTTCAAGTGGCTGTAAGTTCAGCCTTATCTTTGCTTCAAATCACCAGAATTAAAAAGTATTCCGTATAAACCTGAAAGAAGGTATCCGCTAAACATTGCCAGAAGCGGCAATACAGGAAGTGCGTACCTGTCAAAAGCCATATATATACAATGAATTACATTGAAATATATAATAACAGATATCGGAAGAATATATTTTAGAAACTTCTTATTTAATATTAGAATAATCATACCTAAAAAACCCAAAAGTATTATACTATGATAATGAATTACATGAGACCAGTTTATCCTAAAAAATTCCTTCCAATAAAATACGGTACCCCAGAAAAATATAGTCTTATCATAGGTATACCATTTTAAATATCCCCAGAAATCCTTTTTAAATTCACTTTTTATACGTTTCTTAGCCACACTGATTTCTATTTTATTAGTTTCAAAAGCATTTTTACCAGGGGTATAATATACAACTTTATCAGGTGACTGTATATAATTTACATATGTACCTTGAAGCATGGGATTACCGCTAGAAGCCGTTAAAGGAATAAATGTTTCATATTCCATATAATTTCTAATCCACCACGGTGACATAATCAAAACAAAGGTAACTCCCATAGCTGCTCCCATTTTTATTGTTTTTAATATATCCAGCTTCACATATAATAAAAGGTATAAGAATAACAATACAGGATACAAGGCAATAGTCGGCCTGCATAAAGTGGTAACTGCCCAGATGATTCCCAGTATGACAAATTTCCACACTGTCGGCCGGGTAGAAAATCTGAATGAAAAATAAATAAGAACATATAACAAGGTAATAAACAGCGTTTCCGTTAACATATATCCTGTTGTTGTAATATTGGGCAGATAGAATGAAACCAGAAAGGATGCTGCAAGTGCGGCTTTAGTATTAAAAAGTTTTCTACAGATTAAAAAAACCAGAAAAATCGTAATACAGCTTAAAACGGCCTGTATTATACGCACAGCTTGCATTCCTGTAAATCCATAACCGAATATTTTAAAAACAGCTGCTAAAAACAAAGGATATATCGGCATTATAAATACTGTTGGTTCATTGTAATTCTGATATGTCAGGATACCCTTCTCCATCAGTACTATGGCACTTTTAATATAGTTCAGGTCGTCACTTGACAGATTTAATAAATTACCGTATTTGAATATTAATACCATCTTAATCAGGAATGATACCAGAATAAAACCGGATAACATATAGCAAGCCATTTTTTTTTTACTCATTGCAAACCTCAAAATCCATTAATATATTATATTAAAGTCTTTGCCAAAAACCTATAATATATTCTGTGAAATTTTATTGGCGCAAATGTTTGATTATAGCCTCTGCAAGTATTAAATCTTCGGAAGTAGTTATCTTTATATTCTCATAGCTGCCGGGAATGATTTTCAATGGATATCCGCATCGCTCCACAAGTACTGCATCATCAGTTCCTTTGAATTTGCTCTCCTTTGCTTTTTTGTGGGCATCAAGCAGGATTTCATGTTTAAAAGCCTGGGGTGTCTGCACCGACCATAACATTGACCTGTCAGGTGTTTGCACAACCATGCCTTCTCTATTCACAATCTTAACAGTATCTTTTACAGGAACAGCTACACATGCTGCTCCATAATTATAAGCAGTCCTTATACATTCTGAAATAATTTCTTTTTTTATGAAAGGCCTGGCTCCATCATGCACAGCTATAACGCGGCACTCCGCATCAACTTCCATAAGCCCGTTAAATACGGATTCCTGTCTGGTTTCCCCACCATGTATGATTTTTTTTACTTTTTGATAGCCATGTTTATCAACAATATTATCCCTGCAGTATGCCTTATCGTTCTCATTCACAACAAGGATAATTTCATCTGCCACACTGCAGTTTTCAAATACTTCAAGAGTCCTGGCAAGAACAGGCAAACCGCCTGTTTCCAGAAACAACTTGTTACCGCTTGTTTTCATGCGCTTTCCCCTGCCTGCGGCAACAATTACAACACTTACATATATATCATTTTCTATCATATAACTCTCTCAATTGTACACTTTGGCCTTGCAAAAATCATTCTTCCGGCAGCAGTCTGTAGAATGCTTGTAACCATTACATTTATGCTTTTCCCTATATGGTTTTTCCCGCCATCCACAACAATCATTGTCCCATCTTCCATATATCCTATACCCTGGCCGTTTTCCTTACCGTCTTTAACAACCTGCACTACTATTTCTTCTCCTGGCAGAGCTATTGGCTTTACAGCATTTGCAAGTTCATTGACATTAAGTACCTGCACATTCTGGATATTGGCAACCTTATTCAGGTTATAGTCAGTTGTCATTATAAAACCTTTAAGTTTCTTTGCAAGCCTCAAAAGTTCCATATCAACCTCGGCTCCATCAGGAATCTGAATATGTTCAAATCTCACAGGATAATGAAGCTCCTTTTGAATAATATTGAGTATGTCAAGTCCTCTCCTGCCCTTGTTTCTTTTAAGAATATCGGAACTGTCGGCTATATGTCTAAGTTCCTCAAGGACAAACCCTGCAATTACAAGTTCTCCCTCAATAAATCCGCTTTTTATTATATCTGCTATTCTACCGTCAATAATTACGCTGGTATCAAGAATTTTTGGATATGCCTTCTTTGCTAAACCGTATGTTACCGGATTCCTGTTTCTCAATTGCTCAAAAAATGTCTCATTCTTTTTGCCAAGTGCAATGCTAACACCTAAACCTCCAAAAAATATATTTGTTATAATTGAAAGCGGTACACCTATAACATCAATTCTACTTACAGGAATAGTTATAAGATTGGCAACTATCAACCCTGTTATAAGCCCTATTGAACTGACTGTCAACTCGTAAAGCGTCATGTTTTGAATAAATGTCTCAGTTTTATCTATTGCCCTTATAAGATAACCTATGATCCTGTTCCCGGTTGAATAGAAAAACAAAGCCAATATAACCGACACAAAACCATATACCGTAATTTCAACCCCCGGGGATAAAGTAACATCCTTCAATAAAAAGACTGTCTTTGTAAGAGTGAAACCCGTTATTCCACCAACAACAGCAAAAGAATATTTAATAATGTTATTTAACACAGCATTATCTCCTCCATGATACAATTTTTCATGCAGGTCAATAGTGTTTTTATCCTTCACTATCAGCTTTTAAATAGCTGTCTATAATGTCTTCTATCTCTATTTGCTGAGAACCTTTTGCAAGGACAAGTTCGCTTACAAGTATCTGTCTTGCACTGTTTAACATTTTTCTTTCTCCTGTAGACAAACCTTTTTCCTTTTCTCTCAACATAAGATCCCTTACAACATTTGCAACTTCGTATATACTTCCGCTTTTTATTTTTACCATGTTTTCCCTATATCTTTTGTTCCAGTTATTTGTTACAGTATCACCCTGATTTTTCAATATGTCAAATACCCTGTCAACATCCTCTATACTGATTATCTCTCGTATTCCTATATCTTCAACATTACCTGTGGGAATCATGACTTTCATATCACCAATCGGCATCTTTACTATATAGTACCTCTGTTTCTCTCCCAGTATCTCCTTTTCCTCGATTGACTCAATTATTCCTGCTCCGTGCATCGGATAAACTATTTTATCTCCTATGTTATACATATACAACTCCTCCAAAAACCCCTCAATACAATCAGCTATTACATAAATATCAACCTCTTGTACCTTTATTTATTTGATTTATTTCAATAGCTTTATTCACAAGCCTCCTGTTACATTTTCATAATAAAATAAAAATCTTTTTATGTACCCGATTTAGTATACTACAAAAACTATTTAATGTCAAAAACATGAATTTCAAAAAGATATTTTTTGGTATTGTCTTTGTTACCTATTCACAGCCCCCCCCCTTAGCTCGAAGAATATTTTCATGAAATGAACGCTACAAGTTCAAGTGGCTGTAAGTTCAGCCTTACATGTCAAATCAAACTCGCTGAACAGGAACTGGTATTCGTCTTCCAAATATTAGTTGACAAAGTTTCAAATACATTTATAATAAAGATA
>CAZANH010000089.1:0-7895 GCA_964486515.1 uncultured Eubacteriales bacterium | reverse complement strand
TATAGAAGACCTTACCGAAGCATATGAAACTTATGCGGCTCCTCTGACAAAAGAGGTAGTGAAACAGGATGAAACATTTCTTAATGTGGCAACTTTTGACGATAAAATAATGGCTATTCCACAAATGGGTAACAGTCCCTATGCCATGGCATCCGTATTATATTTAAGAACTGACTGGCTCGAAAATTGCAACCTGCCTGAACCTAAAACCATGGAAGATATATACAATATAAGCAAGGCATTTACGGAAAATGATCCTGATCAGAACGGAAAGAAAGACACGTATGGGCTTGGATTGAGTAATGACAGCATGGTATCATTGGTAATGGGCATTGGTGATCTAAGTGGATTCTTGGCCGGATATAACGGATATAATAACGGCTGGCTGGAAGATAATTCGGGAAATCTGTATTACGGCGGCATACAGCCTGAAGTCAAAACAGGCCTTGTAAAACTTCAACAGATGTATGAAGAAGGATTGATAGATCCTGAATGGGGTACAAAAGACAGATGGAAAGTAATGGAGGATGTTAATGCCAACAGAATAGGAATGTTCTATGGTATATATTGGGCTCCTGCAGTTGCAGACAGCACCATATCTACAAATCCCGAAGCAAACTGGAAGGCATTTCCTATGCCGTCGGTTGACGGAAAACCCGCTCCTCCGATGCAGATTCACGGTGCTCCGAATGCTCCTTTCTTTGTGGTAAAGAAAGGCTTTGAACATCCTGAGGCGATAGTGAAAATATGGAATCTCGAATATGAACTTTCGATTGGTGAAACTTCTGATCCGGAAAAGTATGTTGTGGCACCGGATGCTACAAATGCATGCAGGTATAAGATGATATCGGTGAGTAAGGAGTGTACGCCGAATTATATATTTGAAAAATACCTGAGTGTAAATAAAGCATTTAAAGATAAAGACCCTTCAAAATTAAATTCCGAGGACAGGAATACCTATAATCTGATAAAATTATTTAATGATGGTGACAGGTCAAAAGAGCCATGGATTGCATATGGGGAATATTATGGAGAAGACAGTACTGTGGGTATGTTATACAATAATTACCTTGATGGAGTAATTAAAGTAAGCAAATATATAGCTCCACCGACAAAGACGATGATGGAAAAAGGTGCTTCAATTGATAAAATCCAGCAAGAAACATATTCTCGAATTATAATGGGAGAATCTCCGGATGAGTTCGATGAATTTGTAGTAAACTGGAAGAAACTTGGGGGAGATGAGATAACACAGGAAGTAAACGAATGGTACAAAGCAAATAAATAAATAATAGTAAAATAAAAAAGCGGGAAATACATGAAATATCCGGTATTTCCCGCTTAAATAAAACTGTAGGCAGCTATTTAAAATTATATAAAGGAGTTAAATGGGAGCTGGATATGCTAAGTATTTCGCCAAAAATTAAGAGGGAATCTGCATTTTTTATAATGCTGATGCCTGGAATCGTAGTTACACTGATATATAATTATCTACCGATGGCAGGTATTATTATAGCTTTTCAAGATTTTGTACCTATTAAGGGATTTTTTAAATCAGAATGGGTAGGATTTGAAAATTTTATTTATATTTTTAAATTGCCTGATACACAACAGGCTATATTTAACACTGTCTATATTTCAAGCTTAAAAATTTTGGCAGGTATCATTGTGCCTGTAACCTTTTCTCTTTTGTTAAATGAAATAAGGACCCAGATTTTTAAAAGAGGTGTTCAGACAATCGTATATCTGCCATATTTTATTTCGTGGGTTATTCTTTCGGGTATACTAATAGATATATTATCGCCGACAAACGGTATTGTAAACCTGTACTTATCAAAATTAGGTATTGAGCCCATATTCTTTCTCGGAGATAACCGGTGGTTTCCGTATACGCTTGTAATAACTGATTTGTGGAAAACATTTGGTTGGGCAACAATAATTTACCTTGCATCATTGACAAATATTGATCCAAATCTATATGAAGCTGCAATTATAGATGGTGCATCCCGTTGGAAACAGACAATACATATTACAATACCAGGTTTGCTTCCCATTGTTATACTCATGTCCTGCCTTAGCCTTGGTCGTATCCTGAATGCAGGTTTTGAACAGGTATTTAATCTTTACAGTCCCATTGTATATAGAAGCGGAGATATTATTGATACGCTTGTTTATCGTTTGGGGCTGGTTGATATGCGCTATAGTATCTCAACATCTGTTGGTTTGTTTAAGTCTGTTATATCGTTTTTTCTGATTTCGATTTCGTATAAATTGGCATATAAATATGCCGGCTACAGAATATTTTAAGGGGAAGATGCTGTCATGATACACAAAAAAACAATTGGAGAACGACTATTTACAATATTTAATCATATATTTCTTGCATTTACGGCAATAGTATGTATAGCGCCATTAATTCATGTAGTTGCTGTTTCTTTTAGTTCAAGATGGGCAGTAGAATCGGGAATGGTTAGGTTCTGGCCTTTAGAGTTTACACTGGATCCTTACATTTATTTAAGTGATAATAATTACTTTCTGAGAGCTCTTTTGGTATCCATAGAAAGGCTTGCTATTGGAATTCCAGTGAATATGCTTCTTACTGTCTTTATAGCCTATCCTTTATCAAAGGAAGACAAGGATTTCAGGGCACGCAAATATTTTGTAACATATTTTATTATTATGATGCTTTTTAATGGCGGTTTAATACCGCTTTTCCTTGTGGTGAACAAAACAGGTCTGATTGATAAAATATGGGCGCTTATACTTCCGACAGCCGTACCCGTATTTAATGTAGTCTTATTATTGAATTTTTTCAGGCAATTGCCAAAAGATATAGAGGATGCGGCCTTTATAGATGGAGCGAGCCATTTTCAAATATTATGGAATATATATGTTGCATTATCAAAACCCGCCATAGCAACATTGATCCTCTTTGTAGCAGTATTTCACTGGAACTCATGGTTTGATGGGTTGATATTTATGAATAACCCTAAAAATTATCCGCTTCAGAGTTTTCTTCAAACGGTAATAATACAAAAGGATGCTTCACTGTTTATGCAGAGGGAATTTGAAGCCCAGCTGATGAAAATATCGCGAAAAAATGTTTCAACTGCACAAATTGTTCTGGCCATGATACCTATACTTATGTTTTACCCGTTTTTGCAGAAATACTTTACAAAAGGTATTGTACTGGGCAGTGTAAAAGGATAGTTGAAAATTATACCTGTCACATGCTATAAAAATTAATAAGTTCATATTTTGTATAATTATGTTCTTTTTTTATTATGAGAAATGAGATTTTGGATTAAAATTGTATGTATGTACGTAAAGAAAGTATAACGATGTAAACATTATTGAATTGAATTGTTTAACTGTCGAATTATATAATAAAAATATATGATATTAGACTAACCACTTAAAGGTGGTTACTACGGAGGGTTATGATATAAACTTTCCGAAGCCAGAAAACTGTTAATTCAGCGTATGATAAGGATAGAACAGCCATTTAAACTTGAGTGGGTATATTAATGAAAACTTAAAAAAAAGGGAGAATTACACGGCATGAATGATAAAACCAAATTAAAACTTGATGGCAAGTGGAAACTTTTCTATTTTAAAACCGGTGAGTACAATTTAAATAGCCCGAAAGACTTGGAAATCTCAGGGCTTAAACATGTTGAAGCATATGTTCCGGGGAATGTTGAACTGGATCTTTTAAGGTCTGGAGAGATTAGAGATCCCTTTAAAGGTGAAAACATATATGGGTTAAAAAAATATGAAACATATGAATGGTGGTATGAAAAAGAGTTTAATGCACCAGATATTGCAGAAGGAGATAGTATTGAACTTGTGTTTCATGGTGTTGATTGTTTTGCAACTTACTGGCTTAACGGGGTTCTTATCGGAGAATCGGATAATGCCCTTGTAGAACATGGATTTGATATATTCGATAATCTTAATAACAATGATATGAACAAGCTCACGGTAAGGCTTAGGTCACCTGTAATAGAGGCAATGAAGTATGAATATCATCCGTATATGTCGGCATTCCCCTCAAACTGGGAGCATCTGTGGGTAAGGAAAGCTCCCCACTGCTATGGATGGGATATTATGCCGAGGGCAATTTCGGCAGGCCTGTGGAGGTCTGTGGAGATTAATGTACACAAAGAAAATCATATTAATGATTTATATTTTGTTACAAGGGAAATTAATGATTCACTGGCTAAAGCAGCGGTTTATTATAATATAGCTGCTATGCCGGAATATTTTGGGAAATCAAGAATTGTTATTGAGGGTGAATGCGAGAAACATTCCTTTAAGTGTGAGTCATTAGTGCGTTTCTCTTCCGGAGTTGTGGAATTTGTGATTGATGAGCCTATGCTTTGGTGGCCGAAAGGATATGGTGAGCCAAAACTATATAATATAAAAACAAAACTTGTCCATGAAGGGAAAACAGTTGATGAGAAATCCTTTAAAACAGGTATAAGAAAGGTTGAACTTGTAAGAAGTAATCCTGGAAAAGGAGAAAATAAAGATGAATTCCTTTTTAAAATAAATAATACCAGAATAATGTGCAAAGGGTCCAACTGGGTACCCGCGGATGCTTTTCACAGCAGGGATGCCGGAAGATATGAAAGGATGCTTGAACTCTTTAATGACCTTAATTGCAATATGATACGCTGCTGGGGAGGCAATGTGTATGAGGACCATGCATTCTTTGATTTCTGCGATAAAAATGGAATAATGGTGTGGCAGGATTTCGCAATGGCATGTGCCGCTTATCCCCAGGATGAAAAGTTTTTCAGAGCTATCGAAAAAGAAGCCGCAGCAGTGGTTAAAAAACTGAGAAATCATCCTTCCATTGTGTTATGGTGCGGCGATAATGAGTGTGACTTCAATTACCTGTTCAGGGGTATGGACCCTGGGAAAAACAAAATTACAAGAGAAATACTACCTAAGGCAATATTTAAGAATGATCCGTACAGGCCTTTTTATACAAGTTCTCCGTATTTCACTCCAGAAATTGTACAACAAAAGGGTTCGAGTGGAAAATATTTTACAACAGAAGCGCATTTGTGGGGGCCGAGGGATTATTATAAAAGCAGCTTCTATACCGAATCAAAGGCTCGTTTCATAGGCGAAATAGGTTATCATGGCTGTCCGAATCTTTCATCCATTAAAAAATTTATAGATAAGGAATACCTGTGGCCTTGGAAGGATAACCAACAATGGATTACCCATGGTACATCATCTGAAGGCAAGGGTGGTGCTTTTTCATACAGGATAGACCTGATGGCAAGCCAGATAAAGGAAATGTTTGGCGTTATACCGGATAATCTTCAGGAATTTGTTATTGCTTCACAGATTTCGCAGGCAGAGGCAAAGAAGTTTTTTATAGAAATGAGCAGGATTAAAAAATGGGACAGGACAGGTGTGTTATGGTGGAACGTTATTGACGGATGGCCACAGTTTTCAGATGCGATAGTGGACTACTACTTTGGAAAAAAGCTTGCGTACTACTATATAAAAAGGGTTCAACAGCCGGTATGTGTTATAATTGATGAGCCTGAAAACTGGAATGTCAGAGTAGTGGCATGTAATGATACTCTCAGGGACGCAGATATAGACTGCAGAATCTGGGATGCGGATACGGGAGAAACGCTTTTTAAAGGAAGAAAAAATACCAGAGCAAACGAAAATACCTTAATGGGAAACATGAGAGTATCCAGAGGGGAAAAAAGGTTGTTTCTGATAGAATGGGGAGTAAATGGTGAAAAATATGCAAATCACTATTTGCAGGGGCAGCCTCCGTTTTCCCTTAAGCAATATACCGAATGGCTTGATAGGATTGCTTTGCTGGATAACAGTTTTGATGCGACTGTTGTAGGGAAGTAAATATTTTTACAAAACGAGAATGAATTTAGTTTATAAACTAAAAGGGGATGTTATGATGAACAGTAAAGAAATTGTAAGCAGAGCGATAGAGATGACGGGGCCTGAGAGAGTACCGCTTAATATTGTAAGGGATAATGAATCCGATGTTGTGTTTATTATGTACAGGCCTGCTGATGGGTTCGATGTTGGAGACAGAAAGTATTCCGAGTGGGGGTATGTGTGGGAGAGGATTGACAATACGATGGGGCAGCCAAAGATTTTCCCTTTAACAGACTGGTCCAAGCTTAAGGATTATAAACCCCCTGATGCCTTTGCGGAAGGGCGTACCGAAGGTTTTGAGGATTTTATCGATAAGAATAAAGACAAGTATATCCTGGGAGCCATGGGTGTAACAGGCTTTAATCAAATGACTTTTATAAGGGGTTTTTCAAATCTGCTGGAAGACTTGTATCTTGAAAGAGAGAATGCTTCAAAGCTTGCCGATAAGGTTTTTGGTTTTGAAGAGGATATTATTAAATTATATGGGAAATTTGATATTGATGCGGTAACGTTTTATGATGACTGGGGTACACAGAACAGCCTTATTATTTCTCCAACTTTATGGAGAGATTTCTTCAAACCAAGATATAAAAGGCAGTTCGAACTCATTCACAGTTTGAATATGCATGTGTATTTTCATAGCTGTGGGTATTGTTATGATATCATTGATGACCTCATTGAAATAGGCGCTGACATATTAAATTTCAATCAGCCTGATGTTTATGGAGTGGAAAAACTCGGAAAGGAATTTGGGGGTAGAGTATGCTTTCAATGTCCTGTGGATATTCAAACAGTTGCCATAAACGGAGGGAAAAAAGAGATTTATGATTATGTAAAACGTCTTATTGCATCACTTGGAAGATTTAACGGAGGATATATCGGTTTGGTGGAAGACTACCATTCAACTGGTTTTGTATCAAAGGATGCTCAAGAATACTGCATACAGGCCTTTAAAGATTTAGGAAAGTATTAAAACACAGGAGGTAAAATAGTTATGGGCAGACGTGATAATTTTTATGCAACTCTTGAAAACAGGGAGCCGGAAAAACTTATACTTGATCTTTCAGGCTGTCCTTTATCAGCTATTGATAATAATTTGCTGACCAGTGTTAATGAGCTTCTCGGTTTTCTTGAACGGAAAGAAGATAAATATTCGTATCCGGATTTAATTATAAATGGGCAGATTATCAATGAAAGGCTCCTTAAATATCTTGATATAGATACAAGGCCTGTGGGTTCCATTTTAAGGCCTAAAAAGTCTGTTGCAAAAAGAATAAGCGATACTGAATATATTGATGTATGGGGTGTAAAGTACAAACATACGGGACTATATTGGGAAATAGTAGAATCTCCTCTAAAAGGAGCAACGATTGATGATCTGGACGATTATACCTGGCCTGAACCTGAATCAATCAGCAGAATAGAACTTGATATTATAAAAAAAAGGGCAAAGTATTTGTACGAAAATACTGATTATGTCATATGTGCATCTCACCCGGTATTGGGCATATTCGAGCTTGGCTGCTGGATGTGCGGGTTTGATGATTTCCTGTTGAAAATGGCACTTGATACGGATTTTGTAAAAAAATTTTTTGAAATAATACTTGCTTACCAGAAAAAAGTAATAGAGATATATTACAGTGAAATAGGAGATTACATTCATTATACTTCAAGCGGTGATGATTTTGCCACACAGACAAATTCCTTCATTTCCCCGGATTCATTCGATGCTTTGATAAAACCGTATTTTAAAGAAAGGATAAGGTATACGAAGAAATTTACGAAAGCAGCATTCCTGCATCATTCCTGCGGAAATGTATATCGGCTTATACCGAGCCTTATTGAATCAGGCGTAGAGATATTGAATCCGATACAACCGGTAAGTGAGGACATGTCTGCGGAAAATTTAAAAAAATCATACGGAGGCCGTATTTGTTTCCATGGAGGAATAGATACTCAGA
>CAZANH010000088.1:0-4451 GCA_964486515.1 uncultured Eubacteriales bacterium | reverse complement strand
CCGTAAATATATAAGGAATTACCCATACTGAAACAATCTTAAAGTTTATGTTTATTATTGGATTAAAAGGAGTTATAACAAGCATGAATATCACCGGTATAATCAGCAATAGTTTTAATAAGCTTCTTGTCTTTTGATTGAAAATTCCATAGTAGCATATCGCAAATATAAAATATGCATAGGGTCCAGCAATATGAGTACCAAAATAGCTAATATTAAAGGCTTTATCCAGTATTGCATCCAATGATGTGGTCAATAGATCATATCGAATTAAGAAAGGTTTAAATGTATCAATTATTGATTCCGCAAAACCTCCGAGACAACCAGCAAATGCAATACCTGCTCCCCACCTGGTGGATTCCGTTCTCCAGTCTGCAACAACAAGCAATATTGTTATTATCAATAACGCAACAAATACAAAGAACATCAGCTTTCTCCGGACATAATTTCTTCAATAAACGAACAAACATCTTCTCCGATATTATCCTTGCAATATTGCTGGCCTGAGTGCCCACACCTGTAAAGTAGTTGCTTCGGATGTCCCCATTTTTCGTTTAAAGTATAACTATCCTTGATAGGCACGAATCTATCATAAAGTCCTGATATTAATAAAATTCTGTTTTTGGGAATTACAGGCTTATAATTGCTTGCAACTGTAATAGCCCAGTATCGTTCCAATTCATCATATGAAAACCCGTTCTTCTTAAAATCTTTCTTGATATACTTCCCAACAGCACTGTTCCATATGAGATATGCCAGATTGTTTGCGTACATAATCGATATAAGTCCATCCAAACTCCTGTCACGGCAAGCAACAAGATTGGTAATCAACCCGCCCAGGCTCACACCTATAAGGATAGTTTTTCCCCGTGACTTACCAAGCCATGCGATCAAGTCCCTTGTATCCGCCACAGACTGACGGATTGACAGAAGGGTTCTATCGATGTTTGCGCTTATCATATACTCCCCGCTATATGAAGATTCAGGAAGCATCCTGTCAAAGTGGTGAGGAAGCTTTATAAAGTATGCGTTATATCCACGCTGTACAAAACGCTCTACGAACATATTCCTGACTCTGTCAAGGTTACTGCTTTTCCATCCATGCACAACAACAACATTAACCTTGTTGTCACTGTTACTTTGATAAAACACTCCCCTGCCAGTATTGTTGTTTTCACCGTTATTCTTAATCTGGCTCGCAAATGAGAATTCACCCGTTTGGTAATTATCAATGTTTTTTATATTATTGAATTCAATCTCCGGAATAACTGGCTCCATGTAGAATTCATCAATGTCTTTCAATTTAATAGGAGCCTTTGAACTAAACTGTGACACTTTGCTTCTCAATGCATTTTTCTTTCTGATTGCGATACTGTCTATCAACAACGATATACACTTATTCAAAACTTTGACCCCTTTTATGTAAAATTTTCATCAGCAGATAAAAGTATAACATAATCAGACAACTTTTCAAATACTTTTTGAACATGAAACAGGGTGAAAAAAATTCACCCCTGCCGGATTATTGTAGTTTAATGTATTATAAGGTATAATAAAGCAGCAAGTGATGATTTGAGGTGAAGATAAGTATGGATAAAATCCGGATTGCGATTGTTGAGGATGACCCCTCCTGGATGGAACTTATGACGGATTTTCTGAACAAGGAAGAAGATTTTACTGTTGTGGGCAAGGCATTTAATAAGGATGAAGCAATTCAACTAACGATCGAATCATCAAGTGGAATTGACATTATTCTCATGGACATAAACTTAAGTGAAAATAAATATGATGGAATCAGTGCCGCACTTGAGATTTTTGATACCTGGAAAATTAAAATCATCATGTTGACTTCCTTGAGTGGTGATGACCTTATAAAAAACTCCTTTTCTGCCGGTGCTGTAAACTTCGTCTCAAAGGAAAATTACAGTGATATCCCAGGTTTAATCAGGTCAGCTCTCAGAGAAACATCGCCAATGGAAGTGCTGTTGAACGATTACCGGAAAATGAAGGAAAATGCCATGCTAAGCAAGCTTTCCCCAAGCGAGAAGGAACTTTTTATGCTTGCCAGTAAAGGTTATTCCCGGACTCAAATCCAGCAAAAACTTTATAAAACCGAAAATACCATCAAATCTCAAGTTTCAAGCATCCTTAAGAAATTTAATTCCCACAGCCTCAGTGAAGTAATAGGGAAAATAAGAAACAGGGGAATTCACGGAGATAAGTATTCTGGGGATGAGTAGTACTTGTAAATAATTTCCTCGCATAACTAATCAATTGAAAGCGCTATACGAGTTATTAAGAGAATGCTACAGTACAATGAGGGGTAATGTGATTTTTATATTGACAAACTTGTTTCAACATTTGTTGAAGTAAAAACATATTATGAAAGTATTGGCTGTAGAGTACAGAGGTTTGGTGCAACCTACTTATTTACCATTTATTGGACTGGCACAGAAAGTATAAGGAAAAGGCCTAAAAAAAACGAAAGGGATTACTGGGGGACCTTTTAAAACTAACGCAGTAGAATTTTGTAAAGACAAACTAAGCTGTTATCGGAATCGTACTTGCCCTATTAAGGCATATGCAAATAATTCTACATGGGTATGCACTTGACTGAGGTACATACAAGATGCAGCATGCAAAGTATTCTTGAAAGTATCAACTCTGGAACAGTAATATCCAGTGAAATTATGATATATTTTACATAATAATCTATACGAAAGGAGGGAAAGTCACACCTTAAAGAATATTAAAAAAATGTCTTGACAAACCAGTCCACTTTAAGTATTAATCTACCTTATTTTGGACCTTTTTGTTTAGATGCTTTCTCTTTTTGTTCGTAAAACCAATCAAGAAACTCTCCGTGCAAGTGTTTTTCTGCTTCTCTCCTTAGCTTAATTGCCACATTAATATCGGAAGATGAGCCTAAGTAATACCGTTTCTTCTTAAATTCTATTTTTGCTTTCCATGATTTTGTAGTGATATCATAGGTTACACCAACAACGCCGCTTGTATTATTACAACGAGGTTCTTGTGCTAATTGATACACATCAGTCCCCTCAATATAATGATCCTTTCGAATATCAAGTGCTTTCTTAATTGCTTCACTCCTAGACTTGTTTAACAGACACCCACAACTATTTGTGGCTCTACTTTGAAGATTTCCTGCTGATACCTCACAAATATTACCGCAGTCACATTTGCATTCCCAAACCTGCGAATTATTTTTCTTTTTACCTGTACGTTTGATTGCTGTTAATTTTCCGAAGCGTTGTCCTGTAATATCTTTTATTCGGCATTCAGAGCGTAAACAACCACAGCTTCTTATTGCACCACTTGAAAGAGCATTGGATTTTACTTCACAAGTGTTTCCACAATCACAGATGCACTCCCAAACTGCAGAATGATTTTTAATTTTTCCTGTGTATTTTAATGCTACAAGATTACCAAATCTTTGTCCTGTTATATCCTTTAACTTACTTCTAGAGAGCAAGCACCCACAGCTCATTGTCTTGCCATATCGCAAGCTTTGCGTTGACACAATTTTCTCATTACCACAGTTGCATTTACACTTCCACATAACGCCTTTGTCTGTATTGAATTTTTCAATAACAGTCAAGCTGCCAAATTTTTGATTTATCAAATCATACTTTTCATTCATAATGTCTTTCCCCCTTCATCTGCGACTCTAATAGGTTTAATTGATGTCATTACCCCTTTGAGCATTTGTCATTCGTTGAATACCAAATTTGAAATTAAAAGTTACCTGCTGATTATTATATATAATAACTTTATCTATTGTTTTAGTAAATATATCTCCCCGGAAGCTTTTACTACCAGAGGACTCTTCTAATGCATCTAACCCATTAAGCATCTCATCAAGTTGTTCTTGAAGACGGATGTATTCTTGTTTCTTTTTGTTGAGTTCATCGTGTTCTTTTTGTATTCTTTCCTGTTCCTCTATCATTTGCTGAAGGCTCAGTTCATAAACAGGGTCATGGTTATTTGACACTTTTGCAGCCATTTCTCGAATTCTCAAAGTAATTCTTTTCATTTTTCCTCCAAGTTCCTTAAGCTTATCTTCTTCTGAAAGGGACAAAACATACCGATCTATAGCGGTTTGGGCTTTAGAAATCACCAATGCTCTTTCCTCTTTTATTTCATTGATTACTCTCATAAATGCTTTTTCTAATTCAGTCTCCCATACATATTGAGCTTTGCAGTCTTTAAATTTCTTATCTCTACCAGCAGAAACCCTACATTGCCATGTAGTATAGTAATACTTTTCCCCATTCCTTTGAGAAGTCACTCTTCTTCTCGTTACTGGACGACCACATTCCCCACAAAAAAGTTTATTAGAAAAAGGTGTTTTTCCGCTGTAAGTCATGGAGTGATTCCCTTTAGAATCACGCCCTATATTTCTCCTGCGCTCCATCTCTTTCTGAACAGCA
>CAZANH010000087.1:0-4643 GCA_964486515.1 uncultured Eubacteriales bacterium | reverse complement strand
GGGCATCTGAATCTGCTCCTTCACAGGCTTGTCAAAAAAGGGCTTGTGAAAATCGAGAAGGTCAATGCGAGGAACTTGAGATACATACTCACACCACAGGGAATAGCAAGGAATGCGAGAAGGACGTATTCCTATGTGAGAAATGCGGTAAGGCAGGTACTGTTATTGAAGCGGGAAATTGCCGAGATATATGGGAAATATGATGAAATGGGCTATACCGTGTATATTGACGGAGACAGGGATGAGATATATGAGGTATTAAGGCAAATCACAAATGAGAAGGGGCTGTCTAAGATAAAGTGGCTTGCGGAAGCCCTCCCTGAAACTGAAAAAAAAGCAGTGGTCATAGTATGGCAGGATGAAAGGGAAATACTTTATAAAGATACAGGGGTTGAACATATAAACCTGTTAAAAAGGCTGAAAGACGTATAAATCAGGCTGATAAAGAGAAGGGTGGTCCTTTTGAAGTCCTATTGTGTATTTTGCAAGACGGGGTCAGAAAATACCATAGCGCAGAACATAAATTCAGTGGCACAGGAAGGTGTCACAGCTGTTGCCCCTGCCAGGGTGCTGCATGAAAAGCGCAGGGGTGTCTGGGTACAACGGAAGCTTATACTGCTTCCCGGTTATATCTTTATCTATTCTGAGAATGAAAGGAATATCGAACTGAAACCAAGATTTTTGAATATATACGGCATATTGAAATACGAGACCGGCATGAGGGAACTCAATGGCAGTGATTATGAGTATTCCATGTGGGTTTATCGCCACAACGGCAGCATTGAGATGTCCACGGTGATAAAAGAAGGCAGCAGGATCAAAGTGATAGACGGCCCGCTGCTTGATTGCTTAGGCACCATAGTAAAATTGGACAAACATAAGAGAAAGGTATGGATAGAGTTTGATTTTGACGGGCAGAGTCGTACAGTCCAGCTTAGCGCGGAGTGCGTCACCGCCGCATAAAGCCTTATTTGCGTGAATCATCGCCAGCGGCGTGTTCTCAGCGGTAAGGCGGTATAGCGAAAACCAGTGTAGTCCATTGTACCGGAAATGGACGAAAGGGCGAAGCTATGTGCGGCGAAAAATCCATGGCAATACTTGCATACAAATATATGTCCTTGTGTAATAACCATAACCAAGTGTTATAGCAAATTTTCAGAAATAAAATTACAGATATTGTAGACCATTGTATGACAATATAGTATAATGAAAACAATAAGCAGTTGAGGTGATTTGTATGAATTTTTATACAGTAAGAGATTTAAGAACACACCCTCATGATGTTTGGAAAAAACTTTCCGAAACACATGAAGTTACTTGTGAGGCCTAAATTTGGATTTGATAATAAAACAGTTGGACAAGTAATTGATTTTATAATTTATTCAGGCATTTCTATTGTGCCAATACCAATACAGATGAAATTTGAAGACGAGAGTGATAAAGTATTTTACGAAGTTGCCAGCTCTACAAAAGCATACCTGGTGACGGGAAATATAAGACATTTCCCCGAAGAACCTTTGGTTATTGCCCCGCAAGAATTTTTAAATAAAACAATCCATATGACAAGGTGAAAAGAATGGATAAAAAATCTAGAGGTTTTACTTTAGTAGAATTAATTATTGTGATCGCAATAATTGGAATTCTTGCAGCAACAGCTGTTCCAAGGCTAATTGGATTTAAAAGCATGGCTCAAGAAAGAGTTTGTGTTGTTAATCGTAAAACTGTAGAAAGAATGTACTCTGCTTTTATGGTTGAAAATGATATTGATCATGAGGATAGTGTATTTAATCAATTTCTTATTGAGAATTTTAATGAGGTTTGTCCAGCTGGTGGTGTGATCAGCTATGAAGATGGAAAAGTGAAGTGTAGTGTGCATGAAGATGCAAGTGAAAGCGATGAAGATGACCTACCTGGGGATGAAGTGCCTTGGTTGTGATGAAAAAATGATCTAAGGATGAGTGAAAAATGCAAACACAAGATGTTGCAGAGGTGAAAAAGGGCTATGCTAGATATTGCAAAAATGGTAATAAATGGAATTTGTCGATTCGACGTGAGCATGGGTAAAGGATGAAACCACAAGATGTAGCATAAAAGTTGTCGAGAATCAGGGCCGTTATGCAATATATAGATTGGACAAACCACTGGGTTCTAAATGTTTATACATAGTATAATCTAAATGTAGAAGGGAGTGATCTTGTGAAGAAGAAAAACGACATAGCAATTCGTTCGAGTGCAGCAGAGTACCTGACATACATTGCAGCAACAGGTTATGATTCTCAAAGTTTTGAGATGAGATATGAAGACGAAAATATTTGGCTAACACAGAAAATGTTGGCAGCTTTATACGATGTGGAAATTCCGACAATCAATGAACATATCAAAAAAATCTTTTCTGATCACGAACTTCAAGAGGAAGCAACTATTAGGAAATTCCGAATAGTTCAAACTGAAGGTTCACGGCAAGTGAACAGAGAAGTGAAACATTACAATCTGCAAGTTATAATTTCTGTTGGATTTAAAGTTAATAACGAACGCGCTGTACAATTTCGCAAATGGGCAAATCAAATTGTAAAAGATTTTACGATTAAAGGGTTTGCAATGGATGATGAGCGACTGAAAAGCGGAGGATCCATTTTAACAGAGAAATACTTTGAAGAACAGCTTCAACGTATTCGTGAAATTCGACTGAGTGAAAGAAAATTCTATCAAAAGATTACTGACATTTACGCTACATCCATTGATTATGATGTCAATGCAACTGCTACAAGGCGTTTTTTCTCAACTGTGCAAAATAAATTTCATTGGGCCATTCATGGGCAGACTGCTGCAGAAGTCATCTATAAGCGTGCAGATGCTGAAAAAGAACATATGGGATTGACGAGTTGGAAAGACGCACCCAATGGAAAAATCCAGAAATTTGACGTATCCGTTGCTAAGAACTATTTAAGTGAATCAGAAATGGCGCAACTACAGAGACTTGTTTCCGCTTATTTAGATATTGCAGAGGACATGGCACTCAGGCATATTCCCATGACCATGAGTGACTGGGAAACGCGACTTAATCGTTTTATAGAAGCCACTGACCGTGATGTTTTACAAGATGCGGGAAAGGTGACTGCTGAAATTGCTAAAGCTCATGCAGAGAGTGAATTTGAAAAATATCGAATTGTTCAGGATCGGTTGTTTAAGAGCGATTTTGATAAACTCTTGGAAAGCGCAAAAGAGGATTGATCCAACTGACAAGGATTCTTTGACAGTTCATAATGAGAATCTAGGCATAGATGTTGTGGAGAACAAGTGATCTAATACAATATGCTGCATATAGTTATCCTTTCAGCATAATCATGCGCGAGGTGAGTATGGTCTAAGGACCAAAACCACAAGATGTAGCATAAAAATTGTCAAGAAAAAAGAAGGTTATACAAGATGTAGATTCGGTCAACTGTTCGAAAATTTCGATGAGTTCAAAATGATGTGATAAACTAGTTGTGAACCTGTATGAATTACTTACAAGTTCATATGAATATAGAAATAATGTAAAAGATTACTGTGAAAGGGGATAACTATGAAACCTAAGAATAAAAAAATAGATGTTCAAGGAAGAGAAGTTGTCATCAACACAGTAAACAATGAAGACTATATTTCTATTACTGATATCGCAAAATATAAGGATGAAAAAAGAACAGATTATATTATTCAAAACTGGTTAAGAAATCGAAACACCATCGAGTTTTTGGGGATATGGGAAAAACTAAACAACCCAGATTTTAAACCCATCGAATTCGAGGGGTTTAAAAATCAAGCAGGTCTTAACAGCTTTGTTCTCACATCAAAAAAATGGATTGAAGCAACTAATGCAATTGGTATTATATCTAAGCCAGGAAGATATGGTGGAACGTATGCCCATAAGGATATTGCATTTGAATTTGCATCGTGGGTGTCAGTTGAATTCAAGTTATACCTTATAAAAGAGTTTCAACGGCTTAAAGACCAAGAACAGGGCCAACTGGACTGGAATATAAAAAGGAACTTGACAAAGATTAACTATCGAATTCACACAGATGCAATTAAAGAAAATCTTATACCAAAAGAGCTAAGCGGAAAAGAAAAGAGCATAATCTACGCTTCTGAAGCTGATGTACTTAATATGGCTTTGTTTGGAATGACGGCAAAAACATGGAGAGAAAACAATCCAGATAAGACTGGAAACATAAGAGACTATGCTAACGTATCTCAATTAGTATGCTTGTCAAACCTTGAGAGTTTAAATGCAGTTTTGATTAATGATGGCATAGACCAGAGCCACAGACTTGAAAAGTTAAACAAGATTGCCATAAGTCAAATGAAGATTCTTATAGATGATGGGGATCAGTATTTATCCATAGAGTCTAAAGAAGAAAAATGAGTGACTAATGGTGGTAGATAGAGAATCATTGATCACCGCTAGAATCTAGTAAGATAAAGGGTTCGCAGAAATGGTGGTCGAAGTGGTCGATGAAAACGCAAACTTATTGATTGGATGTATAAATCGACGTGGGTATGCCTTTGTGATAAAACACTATATATTGTGGTTTGGTAAGTCGAAAATGCGTGTTGAAAACAACATATAGACACATCTTTTCCGAATATTCGTATTGAAGGTG
>CAZANH010000086.1:0-2566 GCA_964486515.1 uncultured Eubacteriales bacterium | reverse complement strand
CTTAGCTTGAAGAATATTTTCCTGAAATGAACGCTACAAGTTCAAGTGGCTGTAAGTTCAGCCTTACATGTCAAATCAAACTTGTTGAATGCTTAAAATATAACAGGAATGCATTCAACTCAAACAATGATTTGATCTTATATTTGCTTCACAAACAGCCTCTAAGAACCTTACGCTATGTATTTCACGAAAATATTTCTTCAAGTAGATGAAAAGGACTGTGATCTGAATATTTCGTAAATACCCATGAATAATAGAAATACACCGAATGCTTTTTTCAATACAGGGCCTGAAAGGCTGAAGGCAAGTTCACTACCCGCGTATGCACCAAGAAGTCCTGTAATAATAACTGGAACAGCAAGTTTTATGTCTATGCATTTATTTTTAATATGTATTATTAAAGCTGTTATAGCTGTTGGAATAAAAAAAAGGAGATTAACTCCCTGGGCGGAATGTTGGGTAAGTCCTGCAAAAAATACAAGTACGGGTATTAATATTACTCCTCCCCCAATACCCATTCCACTTATAATCCCAGCTATTATTCCTGCTATAAAAACTACCATTCAATTCTCCATTTATAAAAGAAGCCTTACTGCAGCTGCTATTATTAATAAACCGAAAACTTTCCGCAAAATATTTTCAGGGCAAACGTGTAGAATCCTGGCACCGATATATCCGCCTATAATCCCGCCGCAGGCAGCCTTCCACGCGACATTCCAATCAATATGGCTATTTATGATATAAAACATTCCGCTTATAATTGTAATTGGAAGAATTACAGATATTGCAGTCGCATGTGCTTTATGTTCATCTATTCCAAGGAGCAGTATCATTGCCAGGACAGCAATAGTTCCACCCCCAGAACCGAAAAGGCCGTTTATGGTACCTGTTACCGCCCCGGCAAAAAAGCACTTTAACAAATTAACACCCTTTGACTTAAATATGCTCTTCATTACATTCAAGGGAATTCTCCTTCTAATTCAGTTTTCCCTGCATTTTTTTCTTTATACCACGTTCAGAAGAGGCACAATAAACCTCTACTGATTGAAAATCAATTCTGACTTTATACTTGAGTTAGAAATATACGTGTAGTATTATTAAATAAGTAAACGCAATGATATAAAAAAATAATGTAAAGAGATGAGGCGGATATGAAAGGAAATCACAGGATAAATATTTTTACCGGACATTTCGGCAGCGGTAAGACTGAAGTTGCTGTAAATTATGCTTTAAAGCTTTCAAGAGAAAACAAAAAAACGGTTATTGCAGACCTTGATATAATTAATCCTTTTTTCAGGACAAAAGATGCGGAAACTTATCTTGAATCCAAGGGCATAAAAGTAATAACTACCGTATATGCGAATACAAATGTGGATGTTCCTGCCATACCTGCAGAAATAAATATGATTTTTGAAAATGATGACATCCATGCGGTACTTGATATTGGTGGAAATGATGAAGGAGCGAGAGCTGTTTCACGATTTAGAGATGAAATAAAAAGGGTTGGTTACCAGATGTATTTTGTAGTAAATACAAGAAGACCAATGACTGATACCCCTGAAAAGATACTGAAGATGCTCTATGAAATACAAAACAGTGCAGGGGTAAATGTATCCGGGTTTGTAAACAACACCAATATTCTTGATGATACGACCTCTGAATGTATACTTGAAGGAGGTAGAATAATTAAAGCCGCATCAGAAATATCAGGGATACCAATTTCATTCACAAGTGGTTTAAAAAAAGCTATTTCAGATACAAGAAAGCAAACAGATACAAAAAAATATTTTACCATTGAACGAAGAATAAGACTTCCATGGGATGTGCGATAACATCAATTAAATATAAATCGTTGGGTACTTGAACAGTCATAGTTACGTATATTGAAGAACATTTTTCAAAACATTAGCTAATATATTTGACTTATTCACTATTATGTGGTATGCTTTAGCTAAATCGTATCAGGAGAGTGATTTTATGAAGGCTACGGCTACAGAAGTGCAGAACAATTTTGGAAAGTATCTTAAATTTTCTTTAAATGAGAATGTCATTATTACGCGAAATGGAAAGGAGATTGCATGCCTTTCAAAATATGACCCTGAAGCAAATGACAGATTTCTAATACGTGAGGGATCCGCTGCTTATTCCTATGAGAAACCCATAAAAGCAACATATGAGGAATTTCTGAGGCTTGTCGAGGACAGCAGAAATCAATATGAATACATTAAAGGGATAATATACCTTATGGCATCACCATCTCATTGGCATCAGGTTGTCAGCTCTCGATTATATGGAATATTTTTTAACTGGTTCAATAGGAAACAATGCAAACCATTATTTGCCCCTTATGATGTAAATATTCCAATCGGCGATGAAAATAATACTGTCCAGCCGGACATACTGGTCATATGCGACGATGAGGAAAAGGTTGATTCAAAAGGGAAATATCAGGGTATTCCGTCTCTTGTTGTTGAAGTCCTGTCTCCTTCTACAAAAAGCAAGGATATGTCAACCAAACTTGAATTATATATGAAAGGTGGAGTTAATGAGTTCTGGATTGTTGATA
>CAZANH010000085.1:0-4774 GCA_964486515.1 uncultured Eubacteriales bacterium | reverse complement strand
GATGCATGGGAAATAAGGGTATCTGACAGCAAGCACTGGAAGATAGAGGTAAAAGGTAATTCAGAACGAGCAGAGCTTTATGCTTTATACCATATAGCTAAATGTCTTGAGAAAGATTTGCCGCCCTATGAGTGGACAATGCAAAAACGTCCTCTTATTCCACACAGGTATGCATGGATTACAGCTGGAAACGTCTGGGGAGAGGTGTATCGGCCTGATTTATTTAACAAGGATATTGTTGAGCTTCCTGAAATGGGATTTAACGGAGTGATGCTCACCCTGACGCCCACCCATTGTACCTCTATCGGACGACAGACCATACCACTTAAGCTTACGAAGGACGGAGTCGCAGTCGATAGATTTAAGCTGCCGGCGTTTTTAAATATGTTTAACTGGCTTAAAAGCTACGGGTTGGAAATATGTCTATTGCATCAGGCTTTTACGCCGCCATCCTTTACGCCAAAGGAGGTAAGAGAATACTACAACGGGCAGAGGATACTAGATGGTTTTGAAGACGCTGTAGAAAAAAGCAGCTTTGATATGGCTGCTGCTATTTTTACCCACCTTCCGCAGGTGGACAGTCTGCTCCATCACTCTTTAGAATGTGAATGGATGTGGGGAGATGCAGTCAGTATTTTTCCGTATAAGAATGCTGAAATTGCCGAGCGTGTATTTGAAGCCTATCTTAACGGGCTAAGCCGGGCTTGTGGTAAGTTTGGCAAAGACTTGCTTTTCTGGACGCATATAAGCCCTGTGCCAGCAAGGGATATAAAGCTGATGCATAAGATACTTGCACGTTATCCTGAAGTGGTGCTGGTGGAGAGTCACTTTTTACCGGACAACCAGTGGCCTTTTGCACCGCTAATGGGTCATCTCACTGAGGATATGAAGGCAGATATAGTGAAAAGACGTATAGGACTCTCTATACACACCACTGATGGTGAATACTATGGTGCGGGGGCACTCCCCACCGCATATCCGGAACCTCACAGTAATGCAGCAAAAGCAGCTGTAATGTATAAGGCAGAGTATTCATATATACGGCTTAATGAGCAGAGCATGACACCGCTGGGTACTCTGGAGGATATAAACACAATTCATGTATTGGCTGCAAGTGAGCAGTGGTGGGAACCTGCCCGTTCCATTGATCAGCTGTGGACAGAATGGGGGAATAAAAGATACGGTAAAGATGCTTCACCGGCAGTTATTTCAGCCTTGAAAAAGAGTAAAACCATAATTACAAGAGGACTTGGTACAGCGGGGCTTCCATTGATAGATCACAGCGCATTGGTGGTTGGACTTTGGAAACCGGAGACAGGGCCTTGCTGGCGAATATTTGACAGCCCTGGTGAGCTGCTTACAGACAAATCCTATGATGAACTTGCACATGAGTGGGATTTGCGCACATGGATAATCAATGCACGAGGTATCGAACTGGAGGATTTTCTAAAGGAAAGTAAAAAGGCAGAAGATGCTGCTCATAATGCACTGAAAGAAATTGAAAGCGTAAGAAATTGTTTGAAAGCTGAAGATTACAAGTATCTAACTCAATGTTACGAGGATGTGCTTGTTATGATTGAAGCGGTACGCAGAACAGCAACAGCTGGGAGTGCCTTGTCAGTTTATCTGAAGGATAACAGTGAGGTCAACAGACAAAGATTCATTGAAACCGTGTCTTCAA
Organism: uncultured Eubacteriales bacterium; assembly: GCA_964486515.1. GTDB lineage: Bacteria > Bacillota > Clostridia > Acetivibrionales > CAZANH01 > CAZANH01. The sequence continues at coordinate 3,093 of CAZANH010000085.1, read as the reverse complement.
TGGAAGCATATGCTGACCGCATTGAGAAGGAGCATGGACAGGACTTTCGGTCATTAAGCTTTCTTTTAAAAACATGGAAGAATTATACAGCACACGGATTACCTGTTGCACTGAGGGTTATTGCTAAAGAATACAGTGAAAATGTTGGACTAAAAAGGTAGTAAAAGATTAATATATACTAAATATGTGAAGAGAGGGAAAATAGTTATGAAGAAAAGGCCAAACATTTTATTAATTGTTACAGACCAACAGCGTGGAGACTGTTTAGGTATAACTAATAATGAATTATTGACTCCCAATATGGATAATATTGCTTTGGAAGGTGCTCGATTTGAAAATTGTTACACAACTTGTCCTCAATGTGAACCGGCACGAAGGTCATTGATGTCCGGACAGTTTCCATCTACTCATGGTATATTTGCTAATGTAGGTAGAAATGAATGGAATGAACCGTCTACACTGCCTTCGGTTTTGAAGACAGCGGGATATCATACATATTTGGTCGGAAGGTCAATGCATACTCATCCTTTCAGAAAAAGGTATGGGTTCGACCATATGGTTCTGGGGTTAAGGAGTGATTCTCCTACAGGTGTTTCATCACAAGATACAGATTACGGACGTTTTTTGAAGTATAATACAAAATATCATGATTGTGCTGACTATTTTCAAGGTGGAGTTATGCATAATGACTGGACTGCTAGGCCGTGGCATCTTGATGAGGCACTCCACTTTACCAATTGGACAATAGATCAGGCACTGAATTTTTTACAGGACAGAGATCCAAGTTCTCCGTATTTTCTTGCAGTAACATTATTGGCACCGCATCCGCCACTTACCCCACCTAGTTTTTATTTGGAACGATATTTAAGGATGGATTTAAGCAAACCTCATATTGGCACATGGGAAACACCTCCCGAGAATGAAGGTAAAGGTATAGCTGTTGATTCACACAGAGTAAATTTGACAGGAGAAGCTTTTAAATCCTGCAAAGCTGCATATTATGGATTGATAAACCATATAGATGATCAGTTAAGAAGACTTATTAATCCCACTACTGGAGATAGAGCAGTTAATGTTAATGATACCATAGTGATTTTCACCAGTGATCATGGTGAAATGCTCGGAGACCATTACTGCTGGTCTAAAAGACTTCCATATGAAGGTTCAGCAAATATCCCTCTTTTAATAAGGGCACCAAAAAATATAGGAATAAAAAACAATAATATCATTAACGAAGCTGTGTGCCTGGAAGATATTATGCCTACTGTGCTTGATATGGCAGGGGTCAAAGTACCAGATACTGTAGAGGGGAAAAGCTTGTATCCACTTCTAAGAGGTGAAAAAACACGTCTGCGTAAATACGTCCACATAGAAAATGCACCAAACTTTCATTGTCTTACTGATGGTATGGAAAAATATATCTGGTTTACTGGAAGTGGAAAGGAACAGTTTTTCAACCTGAGGGAGGACCCAAATGAATGTAATGACTTGATAAATGAAGGAAAAGCAGCCGAAAGAGTATCCTATTGGAAAGAAATACTTATTGACGAACTGAAGGGACGTCCGGAGGGATTTAGTGATGGCAGTGATCTGATAGCAGGAAGAGATTATCCTGCTCTATTAAACCGTGAAAGATAGACTTACACATTAAAGGAGGCAGTATTTTTTATAAAATACAAATTAAAATTAAAAAACATATTAACTTTTTAATTTTTACATACCTTTTTACTTATTACAACTTTACAAAAGAACTATGTGCCTTATATAATTTTTGTAGTATCAGTTTTAACTTATCGTATTATAATAAAAAATTTATAACTATGGTTAGGGAGAAAACCGATGAGATTAAAAAAATCAGAACTGTCAAAAGCTAATATACGAACATCATATAAATTAAGAAAGAACCTTAAAATGATAAAAGCACATTACCAGTTGTACTTTTTTGTTATTCCCACATTATTGTACTTTGTAATATTTAAATATATACCCATGTATGGAGTACAGATAGCTTTCAGGGATTTCAATCCGGTGCTGGGCATAAGTGGAATATGGAAAAGCCCCTGGGTTGGATTTGAGTATATCAATCAATTTATTAATAGCTTCCATTTTTGGTCTCTTATCAGCAATACATTGAGAATTTCCTTAAGTATGCTTATAATAGCTTTTCCTATACCAATAATTTTTGCTTTACTATTAAATGAAATAAACAATTTAAAGTTTAAAAAAGTTGTTCAAAATATCACATATGCGCCGCATTTCATTTCAATTGTTGTTATGGTCGGTATTATAATATTATTTCTTTCTCCAAGAATTGGAATAATAAACAGGCTTATAACTTTGTTTGGAATTGAGAAAATGAATTTTATGGCTGAAAGTTCATGGTTTGTACCAATATATGTAATATCTCATATATGGCAGAATACAGGATATGGATCAATTATATATTTAGCAGTATTATCTACAGTGAGCCCTGAGCTAATAGAGGCAGCAATTATTGATGGAGCAAGCAGACTGCAGAAAATCAGATATGTTAATTTTCCCGCCCTTGTCCCCACAATTGTACTTTTGTTCTTATTAGCTATCGGAGGGTTAATGTCGGTCGGGTTTGAAAAGGTCTTACTATTACAGAACTCTGCTAACATGATGACATCAGATGTAATACAAACATATGTATATAGAGCAGGGCTCCTTGGTGGAGAGTTCAGCTTTGGTTCTGCGATAGGGCTTTTTAATAACACAATTGAATTCATATTGTTGGTTGCAGCAAACCAGACAGCTAAGAAGCTTGGAGAAACCAGTCTGTTTTAAGTTCAGGTGAGGAGGTATTTTTATGGTAATTAATAACTCAATAAATGATAAGGTTTTCAATATATTAAATGTGGTTTTTATGTCGGTGATTTTAGCAATAATTATTTATCCCATGTACTTTGTACTGATTGCATCAATAAGTGATCCGACTGCTGTAAATACCGGCCAGGTATTTATATATCCGAAAGGTTTCAGTCTTAAAGGATACGAGGTTGTCTTTAAAAACGATCAAGTATGGGTTGGATATAAAAACTCTATTTTTCTTGCTGTAGTAGGTACTTTTTA
>CAZANH010000084.1:0-5913 GCA_964486515.1 uncultured Eubacteriales bacterium | reverse complement strand
AGGCACTTACCGGGCCTATTTCCCGGGGTGATACAGATGTAATAAGGAAGCACCTTGCGGATATACAAAAAGAAATACCTCAGGTTGAAGACCTGTATGGAATACTTTCAAAAATTACTGCGAGGATTGCGGTAGAAAAGGGAAACATAAGCAGGGAAAAAGCTGACGAAATCTGTGATTTGTTGAATAAAGGCGGGGAGTGAGTTATTGAATGGAAGTTCAGTATATTAAAGGCATTAAGGATATGCTTGAGAGAGTGAAAAAGGGTGATATGGGGATAAATGAAGCCCTTGAAAAGCTAAAAGGCCTGCCTTTTGAAGATCTTGGCTTTGCAAAAATTGATCATCACAGAAGTTTTAGAAAAGGTTTTCCGGAAGTAATATATTGTGAGGGCAAAACAGTATCACAGATAAAGGATATAGTGTCAAGCCTTATGGAAAGAAATAATAATATACTGGCTACACGTGTATCAAAAGACATATATGAGGGCATTGCGAAAATAACAGCCGATGTGGTATATTATGAAACTGCAAGAATAGCGGTTGTAAAAAAACATGAAATTAAAACCGGCAAAAACATAGTCGCTGTTGTTACAGCAGGTACGGCTGACATTGCGGTGGCGGAGGAGGCTTGCGTTACTGCGGAAACCATGGGTAATAAGGTGGACAGGGTATTTGACGTGGGAGTAGCAGGTATACACAGGCTTTTTGCAAATATGGAAAGGCTAGAAAGTGCAAAAGTCATCATTGTTGTTGCAGGTATGGAAGGAGCACTTGCAAGCGTTGTAGGAGGCCTTGTTGATAAGCCTGTGATAGCAGTTCCTACAAGTGTTGGCTATGGTGCAAGTTTTGGTGGGGTTTCCGCACTTTTGACAATGCTTAACAGCTGTGCAAGCGGTGTAGTTGTTGTAAATATTGATAACGGTTTTGGTGCAGGATATGCAGCAAGCCTGATGAACCGGCCATGAAAAGTTTAACGGACGCGTAATAAGAAAAAAGAAGGAGTGAATTGTAATTGAAGGTTTTATATTTTGATTGTTTTTCAGGTATAAGCGGAGATATGACGCTTGGTGCACTTTTAGACCTTGGTGCGGATGAAACCGCATTAAGAAATGAACTTGCAAAACTTGGCCTTAAAGGTTATACGCTTAATATACAAAAGAAGAAACAAAATGCAATAATCGGAACAGATGTCGAAATTGTCGTGGATGATGTGGAAGAACATAATCAGGAGGGTGAGCATGGCAATACACATTCACATACACATTCACATACTCACACACATGGTTATGAGAACGGGCGCATATCCGGAAATCATCACCATAATGCAAGGAACCTTATGGATATAGAAGCGATTATAGACGGCAGCGGATTAAAACAGAAGGTTAAGGATTTCAGTAAAAAAGTATTCAGAGAGATTGCAAAAGCTGAAGCCAAAGTACATGATACTGATATATATGATATACATTTTCATGAAGTTGGAGCAATTGATTCAATTGTGGATATTGTAGGTATTGCGATATGTCTAGACCTGTTGGATATAAAAAAAGTATTTTCTTCGGTTTTGCATGACGGGAAGGGATTTATAGAATGCCAGCACGGTGTTATGCCTGTACCTGTACCTGCTGTAATGCAGATGCTTGCAGACAGTTCCATCCCTCTTGTACAGGAAAATATAGGGACAGAGCTTGTTACGCCTACGGGAATGGGTATAATAAAGTGCCTTGCAGAAAGTTATGGCAATATGCCTGCTATGATGATTGACAAAATAGGATACGGAATGGGTAAAAGGTATACCGGTAAGTTTAATGCACTTAGAGTGGTTATGGGAACATTTTTTGATGAAGGAAATATGATGGAGGAAATAGCCATCCTGGAAACGAATATTGATAATATGACACCGGAAATAATGGGATTCACATCGGAATATCTTTTTAAAAACGGTGCTCTCGATGTATTCTTTACACCTGTATATATGAAGAAAAACCGCCCTGCCGTGATGCTTACGGTCCTTTCCAAAATAGAGGATGAAATGAAACTTACGGATATTATATTGAAACATACGGGTACACTTGGTGTCAGGAGGAGAAGGTCGAAAAGAAGTTGCGTGGAAAGAAGAGAGAAGAGCGTGGATACGGAGTTGGGTAAAGTAAGGGTAAAGGTTGCATACGGCAGTGATTTTAAAAAGGTTTCGCCGGAATATGAAGACTGCCGGGAAATTGCATTAAAGACAGGCATTCCGTTAAGCGACATATATGAACTGGTAAAGAATGCATATAACGAGGAAAGGGATTCTTATAAAAAAGAAAAGGATTATGCAAATAAAGAATAAAGAGGGGAAATGTATGGCAATAAACAAAGAAGAATTAATGCAGGAATATGAGAACCTTAAAAGTATTGTAACAGTGAGAAAGGAACAATTTGGCAGATTGATGCGGTTTCTTGAAGATGAGACCGAATGGCTCAGATCTCCAGCAAGTACGAGATATCACATGAGTGAAGAAATGGGGCTTTTAAGGCATTCTGTAAATGTTGCAAAGGCAATGCTCAGGTTGAAGGATGTTCTTGCGCCTGATATCAGTGACGAATCATGTGTTGTTGTTTCACTGCTGCATGATGCGGGCAAGGTAGGTATGCCTGGAAATCCCCAGTATATAAAGAATGAACCTACCGAAAAACAGAAGAAATACGGTTATAAACCAAATTATCCTTACAGTTTCAATACAAGCCTGGTATATTTAAGTGTACCTGTGAGGAGTATTTACTTTGCGATGAAGTTTATTGAGCTTACCGAAGATGAAACGCAGGCTATAATATATCATGACGGCCAATATGTAGACGACAACAAATCATGTGCGTCAAAAGAAGAACCGCTTACGCTTCTTTTACAGTATGCGGACAGCTGGAGCGGTTTTGTAACGGAAAAGGGGAGATGATGCATGAGTAAAAGAAAAGGAAGCCTGGCATTTATTGCAACGGTACTGATACTTTTGATTATCATAGCAGCCGGTATTATAGTAATTATTTACAGCAGGCAGCAGCCTGAAGAAAACGGGGACAATATTTCAGATTCCCTGGAAAGCAAAAGTAATGATGATAATAATGATAATGATGCTGAGGATAATACTGCCGGTAAACCTGACAGTGGTACTTCCGAAAGTGAATTTGATTTGGCATTGCCGGAATACAGAGACAATGAAAAGGAACTTGGTTTTGTTGATATAGCAAAAAAGACAGGTCCTGCAATAGTAGGAATAAGGATAACTATTCCTGGGACAGGCAGTCTTTTGGACAGTGAATTGGGCAGACCGCTTGCAGAAGGTTCAGGAATAATTATTTCAAAAGACGGCTATATACTTACAAACTATCATGTAGTCAGATACATTGATTCCATAAGCACACTCAAAGACAGTATACTGCTTGAGGTATACCTTCCTGATGGAAGGCAGGCAGAAGCTGAATTAACAGGAAAAGACCCGTTAAACGATCTTGCGGTGATAAAAATTAGCCTTGATAATCTTCCGATAGCTGAGCTTGGTGATTCTTCAAAGCTTGAGGTAGGGCAACATGTTGCTGCCATAGGAAATCCCCTGGGGCTTGAGTTTGCAGGCTCGGTAACCGTGGGTGTAATAAGTGCCTTAAACAGGGTAATAGAAATAGAGGGTACATTTTTAAGTCTTATCCAGACTGATGCAGCTATTAATCCCGGCAACAGCGGGGGTGCGCTTGTTGATACAAAAGGGAGAGTCATAGGGGTAAACTCAGTAAAAATATCCGTACAGGGGGTTGAAGGCCTGGGGTTTGCCATACCTGTAAATGATGTGAGAAATTCTGCTGTACAGATAATAAAATATGGATATGTCAAAGAAAGGATTAGTGTAGGAATTACCGGTATGGCAATATCGGAAATTGTTGCAAAGCTTTTTGGAGTACCTGCGGGTATATTTGTGGAAGAGGTCAAAAAAGGCAGTCCTGCTTATAATGCAGGGATAGAAAAGGGAGATATTCTTATAAAGATTGAAGAAAAGCCAATTAAGACTGGGAAGGATATGTATTTGATAGAAAGGCAGCATAAAAAAGGAGATATGATTGAAGCCGTACTTGTCAGGGGAGACAGGGAGATTACAGTATTTATTACCTTCTAATTGTTGTAAAACTGATAATTATTTACTCCTCTTTCTTTTGCTTTGTACAATGCAATATCGGCAAGCCTTAGAAGTGATTCTGCATCATTGGCATCCCTGGGGCAGATAGTTATACCTATGGTTGTTGTAACATTGAATTTCTTACCATCGATTAGAAAAGGTTTTTCAAAAAGCTTAAGGATTTTTTCTGCTAATGTTTTGACATTTTCCTTCTCATTTACCTGCTGCTGTAATATTATAAATTCATCACCGCCCATTCGTGCCACTGTATCGGTTTTTCGGACAACGTTTAAAAGCTTGCCTGCAACATCCTGCAATAGATGATCTCCTGAGAGATGCCCCATTGTATCGTTGACGCTTTTAAAATTATCAAGGTCAAGGAACAAAAGTGCAAACATTTTATTTTCCCTTTCAGCTCTGGCTATAGCCATGTCAAGTCTGTCATTAAAAAGTTCCCTGTTGGGCAGGTCGGTTAACGCATCATGGTATGCCATATGAGATATGGTCTCAAGAGCTTTTTTATGTGCTGTTATATCACGCATTATGCAAATAACGAGATTCTCGTTATCGTTCAGTGATTTTTCGAAGCTTACCTCTGCGGGAAATATTGTTCCATCCTTGCGCCTCTGTATTGATTCATTAAGTACGCCGGTAAAAGTTTTTTCATTTACGGTCTTTATATGCACAGGAAGTGAATCCGGAGCAAACAGGTTTAATATGTTCATTTGCCAGAATTCTTCAATACTGTATCCATAGGAATCTATCGCAGCATTGTTTGCATCGATAATATTCCCTTTACGGTCCAAAAAAAGCATTGTTTCCTGTGTATGCTCAAAAAGGAACTGAAAACGTTTGAGATTTTCCTCAATATTTACCGCTCTGGTAATATCGTTGTATATAATTACGACTTCCTTTGAAGGGAGTGAATAGATATGTATTTCCCTCCAGTTTCTTATGCTTTGGCCATTAAAGGAGAATAAAGGCATATAGATTGATTTACCTGTTCTCCATACATTTCTTATTGTTTCAGGAAGAACGGATTCGCTAAAATCAGGAAAAATTTCCGTAAAACTGCGGCCTACTGCAAATTCTTTTTTTATACCGTCTATGTTTTCTGCGGTTTTATTCAAGTCCTTCAATATTATTTCACCGTTTTTAGCATCTATATCAAAAATTACGACACCGCTTTTCATATTGTTAAAAAGTTCTTCATATCGTCTTACGCTTATCTCGATTTCCTCCTGTACCTGCTCAAGTTTTATTATGGCTTCAGTAAGCAGGTGCTGACGGTTTTTTGACCTGTCTGTTGAAATACCTATTACAATTGCTATAAGGGAATAACCGAACAAAGCTGTTATAATTTTGTAAAAGTTGATTTCAGGATTGCTTATATACCAGAGTATGATTATGCATGTTGTAATAAATGTGCCTGACAGGCCGCCGCGAAGGCCCCATATTATTGCAGCAGATACTACAGGGATGGCTCCCAGTATTGCAAAAATATAAAAGGGGAGTATGCCCTTCAAAAGTAAAAGAGTCAGCCCGTATATGAACAATATTATTATGGTTATACTTTTAACCCTTTCTCTTAACAATTGAACCTCCGTAAATATATATCCAACCTGTTGATATTTTATGCTTAAAAATCAACAAAACATTTAATTTAAGTATATAATACCCAAAATCTGCGTATGAAATATTTACACAGATTTTATTCCAAATTCATCCATAATTCTGTTGAATTTTATGATGAATCTGTAAATCCATAT
>CAZANH010000083.1:0-10461 GCA_964486515.1 uncultured Eubacteriales bacterium | reverse complement strand
GGTTTGCATATATCCTTCAACCTCCAATATAAAATTCAAATACATTTAATATTATAACAGTTATCCAAAATATCACAAGTTTTATAATAAAGGAGGTTTTACAAATCTACCAATTTACAATTCTTATATTATATCCTGCCTTCCAACTTAAAAATCCTGTAAGGATTGTCAAACAAAAACTTTTTGCTTATTTCACATGCATCATCAAATCCCAATATCCCTTCTAAAATTTTTTTTGATAGAACCTTCGCGATATTTTCTCTTGTAACAAGTTGATGCCCATACACACCGTCAATAAACCCGTAATCACCCCCAAAAGCACTTATCTTATTTATGGGTATGCAATTAATCCATTCATCCAGTGCATTAATTGATGCAACGGGAGAAATCATATGGGCAAAACACATATCCACATATACATTTGGGAAATTTTTACATAAGGTGCCGGTGACATGCTGATACGGATACCCAATATGAAATATATCAAAATTGACCTCGGGATATTCAAGGAAAAGATTAATAAGCAATGACGGGTCACTGTCCGTAATGTAATTTCCACTGCCTTCCTGCAAACCTGTATGGAATTGTACAATCATATTATATTCCGATATAACACTTAAAAAATAATGCATTAGATAATTTTGAAAGTGTTTTCCAAGAGCAATTGGCGGTTTTTCCCAAATCGGATACCTGAAATAGTTAAATATTTTATTGAAATCATTTTCTGCTTCATGATAAGTAGTCCTTTCAAATTTAAGAGAACGAAGATAAGCCAAACCAACCTTGAAACTTACTGCACCGTTTTTTATTGTTTTTATCAATACCTTTTTTACAGCTTCCAGCCAATCCGTAAAATTCTTTATTCCGATGCCTGATTCTTCTTGCAGGTATATTATGTCATCACGGCTTGAAGGGTTTATCAGATAGTCTATTATCGCGGATTGGAAAAAATATTCTTTATCATAATGAGGCTTTACGGTAACAAGTATTGATCTTGCTATTTTGGATTTCTTCTTTAATACATAATCATATTGGTTTGAATCCAGAGTTGCCTTGAATTTTTCATTAAGCTCAACTATTGTATTATTATTTATTCCATCCATACCGTACAATCCTTTTACAGATTTGGTCAATATTCTGGCATATCCTGTGTGTTTTGTACATTCCCAGAAAGGTTTCATTATTTTCCAACGTTCTTCAACAGGTTTTGTAATATCACGAACCTTGTTCAGATTCTCTCTGCCCATACCTGACGACAACAGGTCGGAATTCATATAATGGATTAGATATTCCCTGAGAACATCGGTATTTTTATTACGTTCATTTTCATAAGCCGGTAAATGCTCGTGAGTATCAATTATCTGTAATCCCGAAATATATTCATATAATCTTTCATATGTTTCATAATAAGTTTTGTCAAACATACATCATCACCCCTTTGTATTAAATTTTAAACTACTTCCATTCCATAAATCTGTAGCCCTCTTCCAGCATTATGAAATAATTCTTTAACGGTATATAGTTTGCAATTGAATTACCTGAACCAAATGCGTATCTTCCTCCCTCCATACAAGTAACAAGTATTTTCCTGATATAGGTACGAAGTTCATCTTCCGGTAAACGGCAAAGTTTATCCATATCTACCCCACCTATTACCCCTATGCGGTCACCATATTTTTTCTTGAATTCAGTTACCGGCATTATTCCATCTTCAAAAGAATGTTTTGCATCAATTTTTACAGAGTCTATCAGCTCATCCATGATAGCTTCAATATTGCCACAGGAGTGGAGCATATATATCCCGTTATTTTCATGACAGAGCCTCGCCGCTTTTTTATGCCACGGGAGTACATATTCCCTTAACATATCAGGAGAAAAAAGAGTTGCTGTATTAAAACCCATATCATCACCTTGAAATATACCTTTGAAATTTGGCAGTCCAACTAATTTTTTGTAAAATTTAAAAATTGTTTCTCCAACCTTGTTAAAAACAGCTTTCACAAGTTCCGGGTCATCATATAACAATAATGAAAGCGTCTCATAACCCATTAATTCTTCACTGACCGTTTCAAGAACACCGGCGGTAGGCATAATAAATATTCCCATACCCTCCGGCAAATGTGCAGCAACGTATTCATAGTCCCATAACGCATTGTCTGTTACCTCTGGCCAGTCATAATTTGCAAAATCCTCCCAATTAGAAATAATACCTGTTCCGGTCTCTGTCCATTCCCGTACATTTTTTGAAATGGCCGCATTATCTTTAGACTTACGCAACTTTTTCCTGAATTCAAGGCCTCCTGAAGGCTTTATAAAATCATAACCCAAACTGTAGTAAGTATATATATAGTTTTCCCAATACTTTTCTCTTTCCTTCCTGTCATCTGATTTTGGAACCCATTGCCTACCGATAATATTACTACAAATATCTTCTGTCACAACCAGGTCAAGAAAAAGTTCGGCAAAATGAACCCTGTCGGGAATCATTTCTCCTTTCATTATCTTTACAAAACTATCTACATCTGGTTTCGGCTTTTTTATAGGTATTCTCATTCTAATCCTCTCTTCCTTCCAGTTTTCCTGGTAAAACTGATACTTTTCACTACCATCCTATTGCTTAATAGCTCCTGCTGTCATTCCTTCCACAATAAAATTCTGTGCAAGAAAATACACTATAAGCACCGGCATACTGACCATAATCAAATCGGCAAAAACGTAATTCCATCTGGTTGTGTATTTGCTTGAGAAATTAAATACGGAAAGTGTTATTGTCCATTTACTGCTGCTGTTCAATAAATACAAGGGATACATAAAATCATTCCATAAAGTCATAAATAAAAGGACAAAACATGTTGCCAGAATAGGTTTCAACATGGGAAGTATAATTCCCCAAAACATTTTCGACGGTTCACAACCATCTACTACTGCAGCTTCATCTATTTCCCTTGGAATAGTCCTTATAAATCCGGTTATTAGAAATATAGAGAATGGAAGAAACAATCCGGAATAAAACAGTATAATTCCCTGGTACGACCCATACAGTTTTAGTATCTGAATAACTTTAATTATAGGTATAATTGCAGGTGGTGCTATTATACCAACTACAAAAATCGAGTATATAAAATTAGTAACCCTGTTATATCTTCTCGCAATAACAAAGGATGCCAGGGATGCCGTCAATAAAGTTAATAGAACCGAACTGAAACTGATTAAACAACTGTTTAAAAAACCCCTTAGTAATTTACCCTCATTAAATACCACAACATAATTTCCAGGTTTCCATACGGAAGGCAGCCTTAACCCCAAAGCAGAGGCCTCTGCATCAGGTTTCAGAGAATTTATAATCAACATCCAGAAAGGTACAAGGATAGTCAGGCTGAGAATTAATAAAATAAACCAAAAGCCAGTTTTTTTAATTATGCCGGTAGTTTTATCTCTATTCATACTCAATCTCCCTTTTTCTAAGTACTTTTATAATCGGTAAAGCCACGGCACATACAAACAAAAATAAGAACAGTCCTACAGCTGTGGCATAGCCGTACCTTCCTTGTGAATATTCGCTATAAATATAAGTATTCATAATCTCTGTGGATCTACCCGGTCCTCCGCCGGTAAGTACAAAAACCAGTTCAAAAGCCTTTAATGCTCCTATAAGGCTTAAGGTAACATTTATGGTAAATGCCGAAGCAATAAGTGGAAAAGTTATTTCTTTAAATACCCCCCATGAACCGGCTCCATCAATTTTAGCAGAATCAACCAGTTCTATTGGTATACTTTTAATGGCTGCTATATAGATTATCATTGCTGTTCCCGTATAATACCAAGCATTTACTGCAATTATTACATAGAGAGTAATCTGGTAATCTGCAAGCCATTGGATATTTGTAATTATACCTGCCATACTCAGGATATTATTGAATAACCCGTTTGGATGTAAAACTGCTACAAAAATATATCCTACTACAAGTGCACTTAATACTCGAGGTATAAAAAATACAGTTCTAAAAAAATTTACTGATTTCAACTTTCTTGTAAGCGCTACAGCAAGAAAAAGGCCATAGAGGTTTTGCAATACCGCAGCACCTGTAGAATAAACAATTGTATTTTTAAAGGCATTTCCGAGGTACTTTTCCGTAATCATTGCATTAAAATTCCTGAAGCCTATAAAATTTATGTTGGAATTGTATATATTCCAATCTGTAAAAGCATAGAAAAATCCCATCAAGGTTGGTAAGACTATAAATATAAAAAATAATACCAATGCCGGTACAATGAAGTAGTATGGATATTTTACATATGTTTGTTTGTTTGCAGCAGTCAAGAAATCACCTTCTAATCAACTGTAATTTTATTTGTTTTGGTTGTAGCCGCGTGCGGCCATATGTATTTACTTTATCATTTTTTTATTTTTTAAACCGAGGCTGGTATTAATACCCAGCCTCAGCTTTTCAAGCAAATCATGTTTTATAAATGAATTAAAACCCTTTGATGTTTTGTTCCTTTGCATTACGTTTAAATGTCTCCGATATTTCCTTTACAACCTCCTCAGGTGTTTTTACATCTGCAAACATATCCTGTACAAGAGCACCCAGATCGCCATAGGAAACAATCAGAAGGTCCCCCCACATTGGTGCCAGTTCTCCTTTTTGTACATATTCATCCATAACTGCTGCTCCTTTTGCCAATTTAGGTTTTATTCCCTTGTATGGTGATGTCACACCCATGGAATCAAAGTATTTCTGCAAAGTGGACTGCTCTGTAAAGTAATCAATAAATTTTTCTGCATCCTCTACATTTTTTCCTTTTGGTAAAAATATACTGGCAAGTATTTGTGTACATACTACAGGTTTATTTGTACCTATTGGCAACATGCTGATATTCGCATCGGGGAAAGCCGCCTTAAACTTTGCAAGAGACAATGTACTTTGGAAAGCCATGGCAGCTTTTCCTGTTGCAATTGCCTCAACTTCCATATCATAGGTTGCCGACAACAGGTCACTGTTAAAATACCCTTTTTCCCATAGTTCATTCTGTTTTTCAAATACACCAACAATACCAGTTTCTTCTAATGAGAGTTTGTTTTGATTTACCTTTCCCATTATTTCAGCACCATTTTCCTTCATTTCATCCGACCACAGTACGTTGTTTGCAATAATCAATGGCCAGACAGTTTTCCCTGCATCGTAAAATGGAGTAATTCCTGCTTGTTTTATGGTTTCACAAACTTCCAATAATTCCTTATAATTCGTCGGAACTTTCAGGGATAACTCATTAAATACATCTTTGTTATATACCATGCCATAGGCCGTTATGCCTGTAAAAGGCACTCCGTATATCTTGCCGTTAAGTGAACCTGCAGAATCATAAATTCCTTTGAATACTTTATCCACGTATTCTTTATTTGTTATTTCCACAAGGTTTTCCTCTGGTTTAATTCCTCTCAGTATCCACGGTACGGAATTATATATCAGTATATCAGGATAATCCTTTGTTGCCATTTTTGCCTGGACAAGTTCAGCAAACTTCGTACCACCCGGCAGCATTTGTACGTCCAGCTTATAGTCGGTATTACTTTGAAATTCCTCAAAAACCAGTTTGGTGGCATCCCTTACTATGTCTGAATTTATCACAAGTGTCAATGTCTTAGCCTTCTCACCGCCTTTTGTTTCACTTTCACCAGTCTTTGCAGGTTCTTCCTGAATCTTGCCTGTTTCTTTCCTTAAACATCCTGCTGCAGTTATAAGCGACAAAACAATCACTGTACTTAAAACAACTGAAATGACCCTTTTTAACATTTTAACAACCTCCTAATAAATTTTTATTATACTTTAATTTTAGAGGGGCCATAAGACATTTCAAATGTATAAATTTGTGATAGTATTTGTATTATTTTAACCTCTTGTATTTGACACTACCTATTTTCATCCGAATCCGTATTGTTTTCACTCCTTATGCTGTTTTTATATTCCGAAAAAGTCTTTCCTGTTAAAGTTTTAAAGAGTTTACTGAAGTAATAGATATCCTCATAACCTACTCTACCTGATACATCCTTTATTTTAATATCAGGGTATTTCCTTATAATATCCTGAGCTGATTCAACCCTTTTTGCAATTAAATATTCAATAGGCGATATACCGTTAAATTTTTTAAATATCCTGCTCAGATAAGGTGGTGTATATCCAAATAATTCAGAAAGCATATTCAATGTAATCTGTTTTGCAAAGTTACTGTCCAGGTATTTTTTAATTTTTTCCACTATATCATAATTTGTATATTCTTCTGACTGACCTGCTCCGCTGTAAAATATTTCCGTACACAGGTCCCATATCTCAGCAAGCAGGTCGTTAAAATCAGACGATTCAAAAAATATAGTGTCAATATCGTTTTCGATTTCCATATCCTTAAAACAGTTAAAACTATAACCTGGAATTTCGCGGGATTTAAAAATTTCTTTTATTGTTCTTTGTATCCATGTTTGCGGAACACCGTTTTCCCTGCAAAATTTCAGAAATTCCTTTATCTCTCTTTTTAATCCGTTCCTATCCTTTTTTATCAGGTTAAGAATAAACTTTTCAATGAATTTATCACCTTTGGGAACAAATTCTGCAAAGTCAATTGCTTTATCCCATCTGGTAATTACCTTTGATTTTCCTAATACCAGATATTTATTCAACACCTTTACCATATTATTAATCTCTTCTTCAAATATACTGAGGGATGTTATTACATTACTTACTACAATTGTCGTGATTTCATGATCCTCACATATTGGAAGCAACTCTTGGGCCAGTTTTTTGTAAAAGATGTCATTTTTGATACCAAGATTATTTTCACCAAGAATTATATAGAATCCGTTAAAACTATATTCCTGTATTATCCAGCAATCTCCTTCTATTAATTTATCCAAGAAATCTTTAACATCATTAATATATTTACTTAAATCATACTGTCTTACTGTGGTTTTGTTAACTCTTAAATCCAATGACCCCTTATATATTATAAGTGACCTGAAACAATCATATTTTTTTACTGCTTCATTTAATACAATATTATTATTTTTTTTAAGAAGATTTCTGAATTGGTTTGCTATTAGCTCTTTATCCCTTTCCATAAGTTTTAACTTGATTACATCAAGTTGTTCTTTCAAATCTTTCATTGATATGGGCTTTAAAAGATAATCTTCAACCTTTAGTTTCAGCGATTCCCTCAAGTACTCAAAATCCTTATAACCGCTTAAAATCATACAATATATTTCCGGGTACAATTCCCTGGCCTGTCTTAAAAGCCACAATCCCCCTTTTCCCGGCATTCTTATATCGGTAATTATCAAATCAGGCTTTATGTCAGTAAGTTGTTTGTAGGCTTCTTCAGCAGTAAATGCAGTAGCCGCTACCTTAAAATAATCTGAAGACATGCTTATCTTTTTTTTAATATCCCTTAATATTGGAGGTTCATCTTCAACTATCATTATTTTGTACAATTAAAGGCCCTCCTATTAATATTTCAGTACAACCCTGTGTAGTTTTTATGTCAAATATTGTTTTTCCCCTGTAATGGAGATACAACCTTGCATAAGTATTAATGAGCCCCACTTTTTTATTCATTATATCTTTAAATTCTATATTGCTTTTAAATTTTTCTATTCCGTTAATAATATTCTCCAATTGTTCTGGGGTAAATCCTTTTCCTGTGTCTTTTACTGTAATAATCCATATTTCTTTATCCCTAATCTTCCCTTCAACAGATACCTCCAATTTAAAAGTATTCTCATCAAAACCGTGAAGAATGGAATTTTCGACCAAGGGTTGAAGTATCAGTTTAGGTATCTTTACAGAAAGAAGTTCTTTCTCAATATTTACACTGTAAACCAGTCTGGTTTCATATCTTTTTTTGAATATTTCCAGATAATTTTTTGTATATTCCATTTCCTCCTTCAATGTTACCGTAAATGATGAGTTATATGTGAGATATCTCAGCATTTTAGATATTTTTATACACATTTGCTCAACTTCCGGAACATTTTGTTCTCCGCTTATAGCTGCCATTACAGCAAATGTATTATACAAGAAATGCGGATTCATCTGTGATTGAAAGGCCAGCCTGTTGGCTTCTTTTTCATGCACTTTTGCATCAATGGTTTCCTTTATGGATATCCTGAGCCTTTTGCACATTTTATCAAATGCATACCCCAGCTGATTTAATTCATCCAGATCTGAATAGTTCCTGTCAAAATCTATATTCAGATTCTCAATGCTTAAATTACCAATGTCCTTTTTTATCCTGTCAATTGAACGTGTTAGCTTTTTTGCAATAAAATACGAAATTAGAAATGTTGAAACCAATATAAGAATACCCAGTAGAAATGTCATCTTTCTAAGCCTGGAAACGGGAAGTAAAAGTTCCTTTTCCGATTCGACAGTTACAACGGAAAGGTTGGTGTAATCCGATGATGAAACCGATATATATTTATTTTCCATAACATATGGATCATATACCTTAAACACTCCTTCTCCCGTTTTATATATAGTTTCAAAATAAAATTCGGGTATCATATTTCCACACTCATTCATCATTGGGTAAAAAAGCTCTCCATTTTTCTTAAACACCAATATATTGCGATTTTTATCAGGATTAAAGTTATCTACAATTGAATTAACTTTATCATATTGTTGCTGTACCTCAACTATACTGGTACATTTTCCTGCATTAAAACTCCTGCATAGTGAAATTACAGGTTCTCCGCTATAACCCCAGTTGTCTACATGCGGGGTAAGAATGTACTTATCACCGTTCGCATCAATAACATTTTTTACCCAATTTGTTGCATCAATACATTGTTTGATTTTTCCCATATTCAAAGATACAATACCGAACCCGTAAAATTCATAATACTGATTAAAAATATTGACCTGCCTTATTGTAAACCAGGGATTTACCAGGTTTGATACAGCCTGTTCAACTGTCCTGTTTCTTAGGAGTTCCTCCTGAACATCGTTTTCTTTATCATCTGTACATAATACATCTTTTATAGTTTTATTTGTTACTATTTGTACTGATATTCTATCCATATTCCTTATGAACTTTTCCAATTCCAGATTTATGTTTGAGGATTGCTGTTTCACTGACTGAATGGATTTTTCCCTCAAGGTATTTGACATATTGTATAAATAAATATTAATTAAAACTGTAATTATTACAATAATCAGTGAAAAGTAATATAAAAACAGTTTGTTATGGAACTTGTTAATTATTCTCATAAAAACCTCTTTAATGCACTTTATTGGAGTTCACATCACTTGTTTATTTTATACCAATTCTTTATTCTTTTCAAATGTGTGCTGCAGCAACGTCTGCATCGTCTTTAAAAAGGCAAGATAAGGATCCACAGGTATACTACCTGCTATCTCTCTGGTGTGTTCATACAGCCTTTAAAGTGTTCGTCAATATCAATTGCCGGAAAACTTACACAAATCCGCAATATGAGTATCTACGGTTCAAAGGGAACTGTTCCTCGTCTTCAATATCTCCAAGAATCATATCCAATTCACCAACCACAAGGCTGTGAATAGTAACACTTTTAAAGGCAAAGAAAAACCTGCTTTAAAATCTATTGCAAATATGATGACAATAATGTATACTATATTGTAGATATTATTTCTACAATAGGAGTTGAAAACTTATGACTGATACAACAACTGTAAGAATAAACAGACAAATATACAACGAATTAAAAATAATTGCCGACAGTGAAAATGAAACAATGCAGAAAATAATCGAGAAGGCAATTGAAGAGTATAAAACAAGAAGGTTTTTTCAGAATCTAAATGAAGCGGTAACCGCTTATAAAGTAGCCAACAAGGATGAATGTAAGGAGGAAGATGAAGAAAGAAAACTTTGGGATAATACTCTAAATGATGGTCTGGAGGAAAATGACAATGAAGCGTGGTGAAATATGGCTTGTTAATCTTGATCCAATTATAGGAAGGGAACCTTCAGGCACAAGGCCTGCTCTCATTGTATCAGTAGAACCTTTTAACATCAGTGGTCTTGAACTTGTTATCATATGTCCTTTAACTAGCAAAAACAAAGGCTTTCCTACTCATGTACCTGTGAAACCTGACGAAACGGGTTTATTAAAGGAAAGTTATATTAAAACAGAGGATATAAAATCGATATCATCCGGGAGGCTTATCAAGCAATTAGGAACGGCCACTCCTAAAATAATGGCAGTGGTGGAAATAAGGCTTAAAAGAATACTTGGATTGTAATTACCTTTACTGCCAGTTAAATATACATATTTAAACCTACCCGTTACTTTAAATTAAATTCTTTAAGTATAGGATTGTAGTACAGCGTATAATTGCTGGTATTTCCGTGCCGGACTGCTTTTATAATATATTCAATATGAGGTATTGCATAAAGTATTATATTTTCCAATGCTATATCTGTTCTGACCCTGTA
>CAZANH010000082.1:0-7635 GCA_964486515.1 uncultured Eubacteriales bacterium | reverse complement strand
CCTTTGTGTCAATGTAGGTAGTTTAACTCTAATGTAATGTGATAAAATATATTTAATGCTTAAAAATATTCATAGGAGTCGAAGAAAACGTGGAGAAGAAAAAAGTAAAAGACCGGGAAATATATGAATTTTTCAAGAAACTTGACCGTGCACTGTTTGTTGATGATGATCAAAAATATTTTGCGAATTATGACAGCCCTCTTCCTATTGGCTTTGAACAGACAGTTTCACAACCTTCGCTTGTCTGCGATATGACATGTTCACTGCAACTTGAAAGCAATTCAAAAGTCCTTGAGATAGGAACGGGGTCAGGCTACCAGACAGCTTTTCTATCAGAGTTTTCATTTGAAGTTTTCACTGTTGAAAGAATTGAGGCACTTGCTCTTAAAGCGAAGAAGACACTCACATCCCTTGGATATCACAATATTAAGTTTAGAATAGGGGATGGCAGCCTTGGATGGAAGGAATATGCACCTTTTGACAGAATTATCGTTACTGCTGCGGCATCGGTAATCCCCGACACTCTTGTTGAACAGCTTTCACCAGGGGGAAGAATGATAGTTCCTGTAGGACCGGTCATGGTGCAGGAACTTCTTCTTATAATAAAAGATAAAAGAAACAATATCAGCAGGGAATCTTTGGGGGGAGTCAGATTTGTGGAGCTGAAGGGTAAATACGGCTGGTAGGTTTTTGATTCAAACACATTGATGAATAGTTTAATTATTATTACAAATCATAGAATGAATCTCTGCCAAGATGACGGCAATATTTCATGACCAGTTTTTTAAGATTGTCCGATTGTTCTAAAAATATCCAGTCATCTATTGAACCCAGGAAACAATATCTTTCAACTACGAAAGTTCTTTTTTCTTCATCCTTTAGTATAAACCTCATCAAAGCAGAATAATTACTTTCTTTTAATATTTTCTCCTTAAACTTATCAAAGGTCAAATTTGTATAATAAGCCTGTATTCTCATCCAGGAATTGTCCACGTTATTATTATTAACGTCAGGAAGGAAAATTGTAAGTATGTTACTTTTGATATCCATTATAAAATAATCCAACTTTGCATAAACACGAATACCTTTTTCCACTACAAATTGCTCTATTTCGCTTATTTTGTTTGGAATAATTTTTCTTAATAATACCTGTCCATTAAACGGCTTTTCATATATCTCAAAACCCTGTGGGATTTTGTCAGCCAGATTATTTCCACTCTTTTTTGAAAAATAGTATTTTGGATTCCCCTTTTTTGTCGTACCATTATGCAGATAGTACTTATCTTCCTTACGGTTTATATAGGTTACAGCCACCCTATAATCTCCTCCTGTATACAGCTTAAGTTAAAGCTTTCCCATTTATTTTATCAAAGGAAATATTCCACACCGGCTTCGAAAATTTTCTGGTCTTTTTCACCTGGAACGTTTACAGCAACATTATTTCCGATTCTTTCGGAGTGCGCCATCTTTCCCAATACTCTGCCATCGGGGCTTGTTATGCCTTCCACCGCTTCCATTGAACCATTCGGATTAAATTCCGGATTATTTGTGGGGTTACCATCCATATCCACGTATTGTGCTGCAACCTGCCCGTTTTTCATCAGCTGTCCAATATCTTCATGCCTTGCAACAAATCTCCCTTCACCGTGTGAAACAGGCAGTGTATGAATATCACCTGGTTTCACCTTTGCAAGCCACGGTGACAGGTTTGATACCACTTTTGTCCTCACCATGCACGAGACATGGCGTCCTATTGTATTATAGGTAAGCGTCGGGCTGTCGTAACGGAGCTCACGTATTTCCCCGTACGGCACAAGGCCAAGCTTAATCAAGGCCTGAAAACCGTTGCATATGCCAAGCACCAGCCCGTCCCTTTTATTTAAAAGGGACATAACCGCTTCCGTGATATATGGATTCCTGAATACCGCCGCTATAAACTTGCCTGAGCCCTCAGGTTCGTCTCCCGCACTGAAACCTCCAGGAAGCGCTACTATCTGGGAAGCGTCAATTGCTTCAACCATTGCCTTTACCGATTTCTCTATGTCCTCTGGAACAAGATTCTTGAATATAAGTGTATCAACCTTGCCCCCAGCCTTTTCAAAAGCCTTTGCCGTATCATACTCGCAGTTTATCCCCGGAAACACTGGTATTAATACCCGAGGTTTTGCTGTATGAACAGACGAATGCCGCTTATATCCTGCTGTATAAATCTTTTCAAGGGCATTTTCCCCCTTTTCATCTCGGCCAACCTCCTTACCTTTATCTTTCCCCGCTTTAACAGGGAAAACGGAATCAAGAGGTTTCATCCAATGTTCAAGTGCCTTATCTATTGCAATAGCCCGGCGGGATATCTTTTCAAATCCGCCTCCCTCAGGAAAGCTGATATATTCCATTTCTTTCCCTGTCATTCCGAGCAGTTTGTATTGCAGCCCGTCAAGTAGTGTGTCTGAATCCTCCCTTTCATTGAGTTCAAGTATTATCGAACCATAATCCGGAGTAAACAACTCATAGGGCTTCAAATCCCCATGAAACTCAAAACCAAGCATATTGCCAAAGCACATCCTGCTTATGGAGGCTGAAATGCCTCCTTCTCTGACACTTGACGCAGATAGTATCTTTCTTTGTTTCGAAAGCTCATATACCCTGCTAAAGTTTTTATGCAGCTGCTCAAAATCGGGAAGCCCGTTTTCATCCCTTTCGAGCTTCAAAAGTACAACCTTGCTTCCTGGCCTTTTAAATTCTGATGACACTATATGACTCACATTTGCCGTACATACGGCAAATGCTGCCAATGTCGGAGGTACGTCAAGTTCATTGAAGCTACCGGACATGCTGTCCTTTCCTCCAATTGCTGCTGTCCCCAGCTTCATCTGGGCATAATATGCCCCGAGAAGAGCACTGAAAGGTTTTCCCCATCTCTCAGGGTCTTTCCTCAGCTTTTCAAAATACTCCTGCATCGTAAATCTTATCTTTTTATAGTTTCCTCCAAGTACCACTATTTTGGCACTTGCCTCAACAACCGCGTATACCGCCGAATGGAATGGGCTCCACTTTGCAATAGACGGATTATACCCCCATGCCATCAACGTTCCCGTAGAAGTTTCGCCTTCAACAACAGGGAGCTTTGCCGCCATACCCTCTTCAGGGCTTAACTGGTATTTTCCTCCGTAGGGCATCAATACACTCCCAGCACCTATGGTACTGTCAAACCTTTCGCCAAGGCCTTTCTGGCTGCATACGCCCAGCCTCTCAAGATTGCTAAACCATGCCTTTTCCATATCATCTACCGCAAGGTATTTTTCTGTCTCATCATGCAGCATCTCAAAATACATCCTGTTCTTATCAGGTGCTTTAACCCTTACATTGCTTTTCTGTTTTGCACCATTTGTATCAAGGAATTCTCTCCCTATATCAACGATATACTTTCCCCGCCACTTTATCCTGAGCCTTTTATCGGATGTAACAACTGCTACCGGTGTTGCTTCAAGATTCTCGCCATTCGCCGCTTCTATGAAATCACGCACCCTGTCTTCCGCAACCATCACAGCCATACGCTCCTGTGATTCTGATATTGCAAGTTCAGTACCGTCAAGCCCTTCATATTTTTTTGGGACAGCATCAACATCTATCATAAGGCCGTCCGCAAGTTCTCCTATTGCTACGGAAACCCCTCCCGCGCCAAAATCATTGCATTTTTTTATAAGCCTGCTCACATCCGGCTTTCTGAAAAGCCTCTGTATTTTCCTTTCAGTTGGAGGATTTCCCTTTTGGACCTCCGCTCCGCATAACGTCAGGGATTCTTCCGTGTGTATCTTTGAAGAGCCCGTAGCGCCTCCACAGCCGTCACGGCCTGTGCTTCCGCCAAGAAGGAGTATTACATCCCCAGGTTCAGGGTTTCCCCTTACAACATTTAAAACAGGTGCCGCACCAATAACCGCACCTATCTCCATCCTTTTTGCCATATAGCCTTCATCATATATTTCTGAAACCTGTCCCGTTGCTAGCCCTATCTGGTTACCATACGAACTGTATCCTGACGCTGCCCCGGTTGTAATCTTTCTCTGTGGAAGTTTTCCTGGTATTGTTTCTTCAACAGGCATTCTCGGGTCTGCACTGCCCGTGACTCTCATAGCCTGATACACATACACTCTTCCAGATAAAGGGTCTCTTATTGCACCGCCTAGGCATGTCGCTGCCCCGCCAAACGGCTCAATTTCCGTGGGGTGGTTATGTGTTTCGTTTTTGAACATTACAAGCCAATCCTGCCGTTTTCCGTTAATATCCGCAGAAACCTTTATACTACATGCATTTATTTCATCTGAGATATCGAGGTCATCCAGCCTTCCTCTCTTTTTAAGCTCCTTCATTGCTATTGTTGCAACGTCCATGAGGCATACATCCTTATTCAGTTCCCCGTAAACATATTTTCTTGAATCCAGGTAATCCCGGTATGCCTCTTTTATTATTTCAGAGTATTTTCCATCTTCAAACTCAACACTCTCAATGGCAGTCATAAACGTAGTATGCCTGCAGTGGTCTGACCAATAAGTGTCAAGCACCTTAATCTCCGTTACGGTAGGGTCACGTTTCTCCTTATTTTTAAAGTATTCTTTGCAAAGCTCAATATCTTCATATGACATGGCAAGACCCATTTGGGATATCAATTCATTAAGCTGTATCCCGGACATGTCCGTGAAACCATTAACATTCTTTACATCAGGGGGGTATACCGATTGTTCGCCAAGGGATTCAGGTATATCAAGAGATGCTTCCCTTGAATCAACCGGATTTATATAATATTCCTTTATTTTTTGAAACTCTGGGTCGGAAACATCCCCTCCTGTGACAATAAGTTTTGCCGTCCTCACAATGCACCTTCTGCCGCCTGTAAGAACCTGTATACACTGAGATGCTGAATCCGCCCTCTGATCATACTGCCCCGGCAGGTACTCAACGGCAAATACCCTTTCGCCTTCCACGATATTTATTTTTTCTCCATGCATAATATCCACAGGATTCTCTGAAAAAATAGTTCCAAGGGATTGGCTGTATTCTTCATCATCGATACCCTCGACATCGTACCGATTTATAAGCCTTATATCCATCAATCCCCTTATACCAAGGTTATCTCTTAAATCGTGCAAAAGCTCCCTGGCTTCAACATCATATCCCTTTTTCTTTTCAACGTGAATGCGTCTCACATTTCCGGCCATATAACAAACCTCATCCTATTCGGTTTTTTTAACAACTGTTTTTTACGCACCGTCTGCCAGCCTTGCCATCATTTCATTGCTTCTCTCTATGAATTTTGTCATTGCATCGGCATCAAGCTGTTTGTGGCTCATCATGGCAAGATCATAGATATGGCTGCAGAGCATCTTTACATCTTCTTTCCTGTTTTCGTCATCTTTTAGTTTGATTATTGATTGAATGATACTGTTCTTTTTATTCAAAAGCAGTGTCTGCTCATTAGGATACAAATGGCTCATATCGGCTCCGCCATACATCCTGCTCATTTCCTGCATCCTTCTTGACTGCTCCGCAAGGAGAATCATTCCGGGTATGGATGCTGTTTTCAGGCTTTCAACCTGTATTTTCAGATTTTCATCGGAAAGTGCTTCCTTAAATACTTTTTCAAGTTCTTCACTGATTTTTTTACTGTCCTCTTCAGTCTGCTCCGTATCCTTTTCCTTGAGGTTTTCCGAAAGGTCGGCATCAACCCTGTTGAACTTGACATCACTGAGCTTCATTTCAAGGAACTGTATAAAATGATTGTCAATCATTGATGACAGGTATATCGCTTCCATTTCATGTTCTTTAAAAAGCTTGATATATTGTGCCTGCTGCTTTTCATCGGATACATAGAATACCTTGTTCTCATGCTTTGACTTATTTCTCTCAAGATACTCTTTAAGTGTTACGTAATCACCATTTGTTGTCTTATATATGACAATATCCTTTACCCTGTCATAAAATTTCTCTTCACGTATGCAGCCATATTTTACAAATGGATGGATGTCGTCCCAGTACTTGTTGTAATTCTCCCTTTCATTTTCAAAAAGAGATGTCAGTTTATCCCCAACCTTTTTTGTTATATGGTTTGACAGCCTGCTAACGTACCCATCATTCTGCAGGAAGCTCCTCGATACATTCAACGGCAAATCAGGACAGTCTATTGTCCCTTTTAAAAGCATCAGGAATTCAGGTATTATTTCCTTTATATTATCTGCCACAAAAATCTGGTTATAATATAGCTTTATCTGGCCCTCCATTGTTTCAAACTCGTGTTTTAGCTTCGGAAAGTACAGTATTCCCTTAAGCCTAAAAGGATAATCTACATTCAAATGCACCCAAAACAGTGGTTCATTGAAGTCAAAAAAGACTTTTCTGTAGAACTCCTTGTATTCCTCGTCCTTGCAATCATTCGGGTTCTTTAACCACAGAGGTTTTGTGTCATTAAGAGGTTTTAGCTTCTCTTCGGCCTCTTCCGGGATTACAGTATCCGCTTCTTTCGGTTCTTCCGTCTCTTCTTCAGGCTCTTTTTCTTTTTCTCCCGTTTCGGTGCTTGCCGTTCCTTCCTTTTCTTTTTCAGCTTTCTCTTTTTCCTTTTTCTCTTTTTCTTCTTTAGCCTTCTTTATTGCTTCTTCTCTTTGTTTCTTTCTTTCTTCGGCTCTTTTCTTCTTTTCCTCCAACGCCTGCTTTGAAACATCCTCAATATATAATTCATATGGAAGGAAAGAACAATACTTTAAAAGTATCTCCCTCATTTTGTATTCGTTCAGGAATTCCTCCCCGTCCTTGTTTACATATAAAGTAACAGTTGTACCTCTTTCAGCCCTGTCGGAATCCTCCATTTCATATTCAGTGTTACCCTTGCTCTTCCATCTTACAGGCTTTGCTCCCTTAACAAAAGAAAGCGTATCCACCTGTACACTTTCAGCCACCATAAACGCGGAATAGAATCCAAGCCCGAAATGCCCAATTATTTGGCTTCCCTCATCTGCCTTATCCTTATATTTTTCAAGGAAATCCTTTGCACTCGAAAACGCTATCTGGTTGATATATTTCTTTACCTCTTCATCAGTCATTCCAATTCCATTGTCCATAAACCTGATGGTTTTATCATCCTTGTTGACAACAATCTTAATCTGATATTTCTCATCCTCACCGATTTCCGTCTCTCCCATTGAAACAAGCCTCTTAAATTTGCTTATTGCATCATTACAGTTGGAAACCAGTTCTCTGATAAATATGTCCCTGTCAGAATAAAGCCACTTTTTTATAATTGGCAAAATATTTTCCGTATTTATGGATATACTTCCCTTTTCGTTTGCCATTTCTAATCACTCTCCTTTATGTAAATAAAATTAATAGTTAAAACTTCTAGTATATATTATAATTTTATGGACATGAAAGTCAAGACAAGTGCGATTAAATATTTATAATATATATACCAAATAGGTTAGTATTCAGGTCTGATTAGTACCACTGGTCTTACCGTCATAAATGACTCTTGCAACACCATCTTCCGATGTTTTTTCCGGTATGTAGGTTATCCGTTCCTGTGATATTGGAGCTCTGATAATATATTGAGAAAGCCTTTCCATACCCTTGTCATCAAATGGGCTTACAGAC
>CAZANH010000081.1:0-3951 GCA_964486515.1 uncultured Eubacteriales bacterium | reverse complement strand
GAAAATGATATGTATGTAAAGCTTTTATTTGATAAAATATTTTCATTTCTGTTTATTATTTTGACATTACCTGTCTTTATTGTTATTTGCGTTTTAATAAAGCTGGATAGTGAGGGCCCTGTTTTCTTTGTTGAGCAGAGGGTGGGTAAAGATAATCGGTTATTTGATATTTATAAATTCAGGACAATGATAGATGGCGCTGTAAATTTATGATATTGTGCACGTACATACGCCTGTAGCTTCAATAGCGGGGAGGCTGGCTGCTTTTGTCGCCGGCGTTGGTATTAAAATATATACTGTCCATGGGTTTATTCTTAAGCCCGGGATATACTATTTCATAGAAAAGTTTATGGCAAGGGTTTTTACTGACTATATCTTTACTGTCAACAGGGAAGATATGGACCTGGCAATAGAAAGAAAATTTATTTCTCGGGATAAGATCCTTGATATAAACAGTGTTGGAATTGACACATCACATTTTAACCCGGATAAGGTGTTGGACGCCGCTAAGGAGCAGCTCAGGGAAAGCCTGAATATAAAAGAGGACGAAAAGGTAATTGGCTATGTTGGGCATATTGCAAAATCCAAGGGGTTACTGGACCTTCCTGCCTTCCGGCGAGGACAGGGGTCCGGGGACAGAGTCCCCGTTTAATGCTTTTACCTTGTTTTACTTAAACCGCTTTCACAGTATCAAGAGAACTGCCGTAATAGCTATCAGCAGGAGTTTCGTAGCTTAATGACTCGTGCGGCCTCACATGGTTATAGTAATCCACATACTCCCTCGTTATTTGCTTCAATTGGTGCCCTGTTCCGCATTCTTCAAGATACAACTTCTCCCACTTGTATGACCGGAGGATGGATATATGGACGACGGACTGAATGGATTGGATAGCATTATAGAAGGGAGGGTTGAGGAGTTATACTGGGAACTTTCAGTAAATGTAAGGTACAGGAAGCTTTTGAGAGAACACGCCGATATGTTTGAGAAGCTGATAGGTTTAATATTATGCCGTATATGTTTAATTTATAACATTGTGAGAAAATATTTAAACCAAAAGTAAGACGATAAGGTTTAATTTTATTTTATACATGTTGTAATTAAAACATTATCGTGTTAAAATTAAACCAGGGAAGTGATAAGATTTGAAGACTTATGAAAAATTATTGCGATTCGGGGTATTTTCCATAAACGATGTTGATGCGATTTATGGCAATCGGAACAGTGCAGCTTCAGCGATAAGGACACTGCAGAAAAATGGACTTGTTAAAAGTATCAAAAAAAACCTTTATGTATGCAATGATATTGAAAACAGAGCACCTGTTGCAGACAAATTTAAAATAGGAAGCAGTATAACAAAGGATGCATATATATCCCATCACAGTGCATTGGAATTCCATGGTGTAGGACACCAGTTGTTTTTTGTAGTATATATATCCTCAGGTTCAGTATTCAAACATTTCGAATTTGAAGGAATAACATACCGGTATGCAGCTTCAAAGTTCAGTGATGGTGTAGAAACCTATAATACAAACCGCGGCGTGAGAGTTTCCAATTTGGAGAGAACAGTGATCGATTGTATAAAAGATATAGATAAGTCAGGAGGAATTGAAGAACTTTTGCAGTGTCTCCGCCTTATTACTTTTCTGGACAGCAAAAAAATGATGCAGTATCTGGGATTATATAATATTCAGTTCTTATATCAGAAAGCAGGATTTCTCCTGAAACAATTTCAGGATGAGCTTAAACTGCCGGATAGCTTTTTTAGCTTCTGCCGTGAAAACATAGTGAAAAGTAAACGTTATCTGACATGTAAGGATGAAAAAGACTTGGTCTATAACGCAGAATGGCGTCTTTTTGTGCCGGAAAACCTGATGGCTTTCATGGAACAGGGAGGTGGCGAACTTGTATAAATACAGTAAGAATTATTTTGGAAAAAGAGCCAGTGAGACAGGATTTATAAGAGATAGCCTTGAAAAAGTATATAGACTGGCTGATATTCTTGAATATATCAATACGAACCCTTTGCATAGGGATTGTCTTGCATTAAAAGGCGGTACTGCTATTAATCTTACGGTTTTTAATATGCCCAGACTTTCTGTAGATATTGATTTGGATTTCTGCAAGCTTATAACAAGAAAAGAAATGCTAGGATATCGTATGAGAATTAATGAGGATTTGATAGCTTTTTTGCAAACTCAGGGTTATTCCTTGAATCTTGAGAGGAGCAAGAATCCACATTCTCTTGACTCCTGGGTATTCTGGTATCAAAATTCAGCCGGAAACAGAGATAATATTAAAGTAGAAATAAATTATTCAATGCGGGCGCATATACTACCGATTATTGATTTGCCTATTCAGACTGATTTATTGGAAAGAAGTTTTGACTTAAAGGTTTTATCTCCATTAGAACTGTTCGGTACAAAAATCAATGCTCTTATTAGTAGGACTGCATCAAAGGATTTGTATGATATAGATAATATGGTTTATTTTGGTACATTTGACGAAAGTGAATTGCCAATGCTTAAGAAGTGTTCCCTTTTTTACTTTGCCGTCGGGAGCGGAAAGAAGTTTGAAACCACTTTTGATTTATCTGAAATAGATAGTTTAACTTGGAATAAAATCAAGCAGACATTGCTCCCTGTGCTTCGCCGAAGTGATAAATTTGACCTTGATGTATCACGGAACCGAGTTAAAAGATTCCTTAATGAGTTAATCAACCTTGAAAGAGGAGAGCAGGAATTCTTGCATCGATTTAAGAAAAAAGAATATTTACCGGAACTGTTATTTGACGATGCTGTTATTATTGATAGAATTAAAAATCATCCTATGGCTCTATGGAAAATCAGAGATAAGAGGTAATACGCAAAGGTACTATATAGATTCACTTGAGGTTTTTTGGATTCTGATTATGACACTTCCCTTCACAGGGATTGTTAATATTGTATATATTAATATGTTCTGATTGTTTCGTTTGTATTAAATGTCCTTGTATGGTAAAAACATTGTATGATCCAGCTGTTGAGGAAAGAGGTATTATGAAAGGCAAATGGCTAGTATGGAAACGAAACTGACAAGGATAGCTGAGGTAGCAAAAGCATGTCCTGATGAAAAGTTTACATCACTTGCACATCTCATCAATGAAGAAACGATTAAAGAATGCCACAGAGAAATGAGCAAGAAGAAAGCGGCTGGAATTGACGAGGTAACCAAGGAAGAATACGAGATTAATCTGGATGAGAACGTGAAGGATTTAATTAGCCGTATGAAAAAGCAGGCCTATAAACCACAACCGGTTAAGAGGGTATATATCCCAAAGCCGGGAACTGATAAGCTCAGGGCACTTGGAATCCCCGCATACGAGGATAAGCTGGTGCAGGCTGCACTGGCAAAAATACTAAATGCGATATATGAACAAGACTTTCTTGAATGCTCATTTGGCTTTCGCCCAAACCGCGGCTGTCACGATGCCCTACAGTTATTGGACAAAATACTTGATATGCAGGAAATCAACTACGTAGTAGATGCCGATATAAAAGGTTTCTTTGACCATGTAGACCATGAATGGCTAAGCAAATTCTTGCAACATAGAATTGCAGACCCAAACATACTGCGTTTGACATCAAGATTCCTTAAATCAGGCATTATGGAAGCGGGTATAAAGTATGACACCCCAGAGGGAACACCCCAAGGTGGATGTATCTCACCAATATATGGGAATATATACCTGCACTATGCAATTGATTTATGGTTTGAAAAGCGAGTTAGGAAGAACTGTAAAGGCATGGCCTACATGGTCAGATATTGCGATGACACAATCTACTGTTTTCAATATAAAGAGGATGCTGTAGAGTTTTATTCGCAATTGAAGGACAGATTAGGGAAATTTAACTTGGAAGTGGCGGAAGAAAAGACAAAGATTATTTCTTTAGGCAAAAATGAAAACAATGATG
>CAZANH010000080.1:0-4761 GCA_964486515.1 uncultured Eubacteriales bacterium | reverse complement strand
CTCTAAAAATTTTTTTGTGCCGCTTTTTATCCTAGTAATCTGATATTCGCTGATGGTAAGTAGTTAAAAAAAAGTTTTTAATGTGCGAGCTTGTTCACTGGTTTAGTTCTTACTGATTCAGCCGTGAAAACTTTTATCCTGGTTTTTTAGCGAGGAGGTAGTGGCTGATAAACCACTCATTGCCGTTGTTGAAACCAAAGAACTCGGAACAGGAAAGGAAAAACAGCCGCCAATAGTTCCACCACTTTTCTGCTTCGCCTACTCCGTAGGTTTCTATAAAGAACGGATATATCTGATTGCGTTGCCGATCCATTTTTTGCAGCCAGGCTTCCAGGGTGTATCGGTAATGAGTACCCGAAAGTGCCCACTGCTTTTCCAGGGAAAAATCTTCGAGGAAGTAATGCAGTAAATCCTTGCTGGGCATCGTGCCTCCAGTGAAGAAGTGCCTTGCCAACCAGTCCCTGCTAGTACAGTTTTCATAACGAAATGGATAGGTATGGTGGCAAAAAATGTGAATAAAAAGCTTCCCACCGGGTTTGATAAAGCCGGCCACCTTTTTTAACAGGGCTTTGTAATTACGCATGTGTTCAAACATTTCCACGCTGACCACACGATCAAACTTTTGGGGAAAGTCCAGGTCGTTAATATCGGCTTTCATGGCCGAAAGGTTGTCGTAGCCAAATCTTTTTGCTTCACGATTGATGTATGCAATTTGCGTGGAGGCGTTTGACACGGCCGTGATTTGCACTCCACGATATTCCCGGGCCATGTACATAGCGGTGGAACCCCAACCACAGCCAAGGTCAAGGATTTGTTGTCTGTCGGATACCTCGGCGCGGCGGCAAGTCAGGGTCAACATATCCTCTTCCGAACGATCGAGAAAGTTAATCAACTGGCTTGGATCTGGGCGATCAGACCAGTATCCGCAGCTGTATTTAAGCATTTTGCCCAGCACGGCTTGAAAAAACTGTGGTGGCAGTTCGTAGTGCTGTTTATTCGCCTCATCTGTATGCACGGCAATTTCTTCATTTTTCAAGCTATCTGCGAAGGAAGTGATAAAAGACTGGCGCTCTTCAATATTATTTATCTCCTGCAATTTTGTTTTACGCCTGAGAATAATCCTGACCACGGTTCTTAGCAAGGGGCCTGGAAGATCTCGGCTCAGTAATTTATCTAAATCCATATTTTTCCTTAAAAAGTATTTTATGATGGTCATGCTTTTCATGTTATCTTTATCTTCATTTTATCATAAATATTACAAATCAAGACTCATTTTTGTAAACCCAATCATAAGGGTAACGATTCTTTTAAGCTCTTCAGCTTCAAATTGAAGGTCTTTCCCTTTTCTGGCTTACGATAAAATATTTGACTTTTGTAAAAAAGTAATTTAAGTTAAAAATAAATAAAAAACAACACTTCATCTATCAACATCTTTTATAATTATTACTAATCATAGAAATCTAACAGAATTGACTTTTGTCACCTTTAGTAATGTATTCCTTCATAACAGAAGTTATTTTAGAGAAAAATTAAAATAAGGAAAATTACCAGCGCAATAGTTATGATACTTCAAATATTTATTTTTTATTATTCTGGTAGGAGTAGGAGGTTTATAACCAATGAAGAAAACAATCTATAAAATAATTTTACTTTTTATCATTTTAATTATGTTTTTTTTCTACGGTTGTGATGCCACCATTCCTCCTAATGATCAGACGCCTGTAAGCAATGGTGCTGTACACAACCTGACTCAAGGAATATACCACGATGCTATTCAGGAGGCAATTGATGAAGCAAATAGCGGGGATATCATTGAAGTCTCTTCCGGAACCTATTATGAAAACTTACTATTTGCCAATAAAAATATCACCATACGAAGCACCGACCCTTCCGACAATGACATTGTCACTGCCACCATCATCGACGGTGATAATGAAGTAGTGATACGCTTTACAGAAGGGGATACTTCCACTCTGGAGGGATTTACTGTCCAGAATGGAGAGGCAACCCTCAGTGGAGGTGGAATCTATATACGAGACAGTTCACCAACTATTACGAGAAATATCATCACTGACAACATTGGAAACATAAATGGAGGTGGCATTTATATCAATAATGGCTCACCCACTATCATGATGAATACCATCACCGATAATGAAGCAAAAGAAGAAAGTGGTGGCGCGATTTTTATGTGGTACAATTCTTCCCCGACTATTAGCGATAATATTATCAATAAGAATACAGCTGCTATAAACGGTGGTAGTATTTGTGTACAAAACAGCAATCCTATTATCAATAACAATACAATAATCAATAGCCATGCAAGATATGGAGGAGGAATTTGTTTAACTGATAGTGATGCTTCTATTTCTGGCAACATCATTACCGGTAACTCGGCATATTGTGGTGGTGGAATTTATGGAGAGAAGGACGGTTCGCCTCTTATTAGCAATAATATACTCACTGATAATGAATCAAGGTATAGCGGAGGTGGTATTTATTTATATGGTTGTCATGAACCTACGATTATAGGGAATACAATCACTATGAATAGGGTAACAGATAAAACCTACGCTGGAGGAGGAATCTATATAAGGTGTTGCGACGCAAACAGTCTTATCAATGGAAATATTATCACCAACAATTCCGCTGCAGGAGGTGGGGGAGGAATCTTTGTAGATGAAACTTCCCTTCATATCACCGGGAATACCATTGAAGAAAACCAGGCAAAATCGGGCGGAGGACTTGCTATTTGTGATAGTCGCTCTCCTACGATTGCCAACAATATCAGTATCAGCAATAATACAGCCCTAAGTGATGGCGGTGGTATTATGATATCAAGTAGTGACCATGCCATTGTTGAAAACAACAATATCATTAATAATACAGCTGGAGAAAAGGGTGGGGGAATCAAGATTACCCTGAGTGAATCTCCCACTATTTCTGATAATACCATCACTGATAACAGTGCAAATAATGGTGGCGGAATTTCTGTGATTTCGATTACTTATCCCGAAATCAGGAATAATATCATTGAAAATAATGCATCCTATAATAATGGAGGTGGGATCACTGTATTTCTTCATAGCGGACCTGTTGTCACGAATAATATTATTGAAGAGAACACTGCTCAAGGCAAAGGGGGTGGGATTTTTGTCTCCACAGATAGTGGTATGAAAGGATATGAAACATGGGCGGGGTATCTTGACAGGAAAAATATTCCGGATAATAGCCTTGTTCCTGCTGAAGGGGTTACAGGGCTTTTAGAAGGTAATCAATTTTTAGAAAATGAACATGGTGTACCATTGGATTACAGTGAGGGTGCCCATCTCTATTTTCAATATTATTCAGTTGACGTAAATGTGAATTAAATTTAAATTTTTAACCTGCCAGGGACGGTTGTTGCCAACCTATTTTCCTTAAAAATGAGTTAAAAAATGATTAATTGACAGCCATTTCTCGTCAAAAATATGTCAATCGCCCCTCTCACACCTCATTTCCTTTCTTTAGTTATTCATTCATCTTCGCGAACCACTTTATTGATTTCTACCCGGGGAGTCAGCCGATAAAGCGCTTAATCCATTGTTGAAAGCTTGTTCATTTTATTTCATAAATAATCGTATTTATGGCTGCGTTTTAAAATTAGTTTGTTTTTTTAAGCATATTACATTACACTAAACTTAAAATTAAAAATGCGCCAATTTAGGTAGTTGTCCATTCTTAGAATGATTAACTTTCTAAAAGAGGATGGTGTTTGAATGAAGGCTGTTATATGTGATAGATACGGTCCACCGGAGCCATTGGCTCAGCTATAGTACAATTGCTCAAAAATTTGAGTGTTGATATTACTGCCGTGGGCAACACCAAGAACATTGAATTGGTCAAGTCCTTGGGTGCTGATAGGGTCATCGATTATGAAGAAGAAGATTTTACCCAGAAACCGGATAGATATGACTATATTTTTGATGCGGTTGGTAAGAGTTCATTTGCTAAATGCAAACCCCTATTAAAACCCGGGGGAATTTATATGTCTTCGGAAGTGGGTTATCTGGCCCAAAATATCTTCTATGCCCTAGTATCGCCCATTATGGGAAGTAGAAAGGTAAAATTTCCCTTCCCGAAAGATTGTAAAAAAAGTCTTCTTTTTATCAAAGAGTTGATAGAATTAGGAAAGTTCAAGACGGTAATTGATCGAAAATATCCTTTAGAAAAGATTGTTGATGCTTTTAAGTATGTTGAAACAGGACAGAAAACTGGAAATGTCGTCATCACCGTAGCACATGATGAAAAGTGAGGTTTTCTAGCTGCCAGGGGAGGGTTGTTTGGCTGACTTTAATGATTTTCTAACCATTCTATGCAAAGTCATCAAGCGTTATCATCTTCTCCTAGAAACCCCGGAAGGAAATCTCTCTCAAGGTATAAGACAGCTCAATAGCACCTATACCCAGTATATCAACAAAAAATACCAAAGAGTTGGGCACCTTTTCCAGGGAAGACCACTAGCAGAGCATATAAGGCCGAATTACTGATGTTAATCTTTTCATATTCTGCCAACAATTCCTGAAAATGCTGAAAGTTGGCATTAGCGTAGGGATGGGACCCTTTCAAGAAAACGATCTTTTCTCTTAGGCTATCATCAATCGCATGATGTGGCTTTCTGCCGCTATTTTTGTGGATCAGTGCATGCGCCCCAAATTCTCTCACTCCTTTCTTGAGGCGAAGGATTTGTCGGGTAGAAAGTCCGAGATAATTAGCTGCTTG
>CAZANH010000079.1:0-2469 GCA_964486515.1 uncultured Eubacteriales bacterium | reverse complement strand
TAAAGCGCTAGCAGGTATTAACCCTGATGAAGATGAACCCGGGTTCAGGCATATTATTATCAAACCTAATCCTGTCGGAGATTTGAAATGGGTAAAAGCTTGGCATGACAGCATGTACGGAAAAATAAAGCTGGAGTGGTCAAAAAATGGTGAAACTTTCAGGGTTAAAGCTGACATCCCGGCAAATTGTACCGCTGATATATATTTGCCTTGCAGTAATCCAGCCTCTGTCATGGAAAATGGTGAAAAAATAGTGGATAAAACGGGGATAAGCCTGCAGAGATATGAAAAAGGTACAGTAGTATTAAAGGTCAGCTCAGGTACTTATGAATTTACCTGTACGCAAGAGCCATAGTTTTAACCAAGTGAAACAGAAATTGATAATTATGATTATGTGTGTATAATAATAAGAAGAAAGAAATGGCCAGGAGAATTAAGATGTATAAAATGCTTTCTGTCAGTGCTATAAATAAAAATGAATTTTATACTGTTGATATTAATGGAATGACGCATGAAGGTTTTGGCGTCGGTAAAATCAAAAACTTCACAGTTTTTATTGAGGGGGCTCTGCCTGGGGAAACAGTTGAAACAAAGATAATAAAGGTAAATAAAAATTTTGCTGTTGGGAAATTGATAAATATTATAAAACCTTCAAAGAATCGAAGGGAGCCTTTCTGTGGGGTATATAAAAGATGCGGAGGATGCGATCTACAGCATATGGATTATTCAGCTTCGCTAGAATTCAAGACAGGTGTTGTGAGAGATTCAATCAAAAGGATTGGGAAGCTTGAAAATGTGTTGGTACATGATATGATAGGTATGAAAGACCCTGTAAATTACAGGAATAAAGCACAATATCCTGTTGTAATGAGAAAAAACTCCCCGGTAATCGGATTTTACTCAAAAAGGTCTCATGAAGTTATTGAAAGCAGTGTATGCCATTTGCAGGACAGCATGAGTGATATGGCAAAAGCAGCTGTTAAGGATTTTATTGTTGAGAATGGTATCAGCATATATGACGAAGCAACCGGTAAAGGGCTTTTAAGGCACATTTTAGTGAGAAAAGGCTTTAATACAGGTGAAGTAATGGTAGTACTCATTATTAACGGGCATGATATCCCTCAAAGGGAAAAGCTTGTGGATATGCTTGTTGAGCGAATACCTTCTGTAAAGAGCATAATGCTTAATATAAATACGAAAAGGACGAATGTAATAACAGGAGTAAAAAATATAACATTATACGGTGAAGATAAAATATTTGAACGTATAGGAAAATATAAATTTGGGATATCTCCCGTTTCCTTTTTTCAGGTAAATTCAGTCCAGACTGAAGTGTTGTATGGAAAAGTTATGCAATATGCAACGCTTTCCGGTAACGAAACAGTTATCGACCTGTATTCAGGTACGGGAACAATATCGATTTTTCTTTCCGAAAAAGCAAAAAAAGTTTATGGTATTGAGATTATAGAGTCAGCAGTAAAGGATGCAAGAGAAAATGCAGCTATGAACAGAATAGAAAATGTGGAATTCATATCGGGAAATGCCGGAGATGAAATCACAAAACTATATAACAAGGGCATTGAAGCGGATGTAGTAATTCTTGACCCCCCGCGAAAAGGTTGTGATGCTGCTGTCCTTGATACCGTTTCAAAAATGCAGGTTCAAAGGGTCATATATGTTTCCTGTAATCCTGCCACACTGGCAAGAGACATTGCATACCTGAATAAAAAAGGTTATGCCGCATTGGAAGTACAACCTGTTGATATGTTCCCATGGACGACACATGTGGAATGTGTGATAAGAATACAAAGGGAAGAATAGTTGAAATCCTTGTATTTAAGCGGTCTGCGAGGTTTATTAGCTTTAATGCCGATGGTGATGATTATAGGAATAAAGAACTGATTTATTCGATCGGGATATGTATTGCTATAAGGATATAGTATGAGTAAACATGTCAAATTTTTTTGCTATATCTTTTCACCATCATCAAAAATAAAGAATCCTTTTACAAAAGCCAGTTCACAATAGTTTATTAAATAAATTTAAGAAGGAGATGCTGTAATATGAGAGATAAAAAGGTGAGGAAGCTTGAAAACTTTGAGGATTTGTTCAGACCGGATAACTTGCCGGATAGTGAGGAGAAATACAAGCAGTACGAAATAGAGATTTCACAGCTTGCGCCGTTTGAAAACCATCCCTTTAAACCATATGAAGGCAAGAAGCTTGATGATATGGTGGAGAGTATAAAGGAAAACGGCGTCATTACTCCTATTGTTGTCAGACCTATGGAAGGCGATGTTTTTGAAATACTCTCCGGCCACAACAGGGTTAATGCATTGGGAAGTGGAATGCTTGCTTCCGAGCTCTCAATTTTATTGGGGAATGAAGTTCATCCTTTTTTGGCGAGAATTTTGGCAAAAGGCTGTTTGACGAGGTTAAAGCAGCGAGGGGGACACATATATTTTTCGT
>CAZANH010000078.1:0-5135 GCA_964486515.1 uncultured Eubacteriales bacterium | reverse complement strand
AAGATCAAATCATTGTTTGAGTTGAATGCATTCCCGTTATATTTTTAAGCATTCAACGAGTTTGATTTGACATGTAAGGCTGAACTTACAGCCACGTGAACCTGTAGCGTTCATTTCAGGAAAATATTCTTCAAGCTAAGAGGGGGCTGTGAATGGTAACCTTATTTTCCCCAGGTGAGGCGTAAGGAATACCGTTTCAAATCCAGGTTTTTCGCAACGTATTCCTGCAATATACCGTTGGAATATATAAGAGATCCACGCTGACCATCCATGGAAGTTAAGATTATATCGAATAATATCTTTCACTGCAGTACTTTGTGTGAAATTTCTGTAAGAGCCTGTAATTCCCAGTAATATAAAAAAGACTGTTCAAAACATAAAAAAATTGTTAAAATGAAATAGGTCAATTATATATGAATAATAATTTGAGGAAAAGGGAAAGGGATAAAATGGAGATTAACTTAAAAGATCCTGATAAATGGTATAAATATTATTCGAGGATAAAAGATGAGGAAGGGCATGAAAAGAAATTCGAATATATTATGGAAACTTTAAAATGTGATGTTCCGGACAGGTTTTTTGATGAAACCGATATGGAGGGTTGCATTTACAGCATCATGGAGATACTGCAAAAAGATAAACAGTATGACAGGATGCTCGAAGTATATCAATATGCGGAAAAGTACAGGGATAAGTGTGAAGATGCATACTTTATGGATTACTATTGTATAGATTACTATTTATACAAAGAAGATATCGAAGGTATAAAAAAACACCTGACAGGTTTCCTTAAAGACCCTGTCAAATCAATTGATATATTTATCCCGGTATTTGACAAGATCATATATTATGGCTACAGGGATTTATCCCTTGAAGTGTCCTTGAGTATCGCAGATAAAATAAAGGATGCACCGGGACTGATACCGGGTGCGGAAACAGATTTTTATAAGGTAATTAATTCGGAAAAACTGCAAAGCATATATAATGATGTAAAAAACAATATTCCAATTGACAGGAATGCTATTGTTGATTATTTTAACAGGTATGATTACATGGTGTTAAAAAAAGACATTATCAGGTTGAAGCGTCTTTGGTCGTCAAAAAAACCTTACCTTCCTGATTTCCAGGCATATATTGATGATGCTGAAAATTTTGAATGGGACATCATGCTGTTGTTTATGAGCTATATGGGCAATAAAAAAGCCTTATTCACCGTTGCACGTGATATATGGTATCTTGCCACATTAAGTTTTGAAATAGATATATCAGGAAATGAGAAAGCTAAGAATTTTGACAGTTTGTTCAAACTTGACGCGAAAAGATATGATAATGAAATTTCAGGCAGGATGGACGTACTGTTCTCAAATAAATATACATATAGTTATGCTGCTGCCTGGGGTATGGTTTATGTCTATGATTTTCTTTATATCAATGGATACATATCTGAAAAGATACATGACGATGCTCTTTATGAAATAGACCATCTAAAAGTGGAAATAATCAAAGCAAATGCCAATGAACTGTGGAAGTATAATTTTATAAACAAATGGGAAAAGCCGGATTATATACCGGAGGATGATTTCAATAATGAAAAGGAACTTTTTGAAAATTCCTTTTCGTCAATTATTGAAGTGGTAGACAGTGACACCTTTGACAGAATTGTTTCCGAAGAGTAGGCGAATACAGGTCAGGAATTCTTAAATCGACTTAAGAGTGAAGAAACCGGAACTGTTATTTGTTTAAAGATTATATTCTTTGAATAGTTGCTATAATGAATTTAAAGTATAAAGTGAAGATGAATTGCAGCTTTATTGCATTGGGTTGCATTATATGCAATAATAAAGGCATTAATGAAAAACAGGGGAATTTGGGAGGTTATATGGAACTTACAGAAATCAAGCAAATGTCAGAGAGAATAAAGGCAAACATATCAAAAGTAATAGTTGGAAAAGAGGATATAACAGACCTTGTGCTGACCTGCCTTTTTTGTTCAGGGCATGTGCTCCTGGAAGATGTGCCGGGTGTAGGGAAGACCATGCTTGCAAAGAGCCTGGCAAAGTCCCTGGATTGTGATTTTAAAAGGATACAATTTACACCTGACCTGTTACCGTCAGATTTGACAGGTATAAATTATTTTGATCAGAAACAGACCGACTTTATATTCAGGCCGGGGCCCATATTTGCGAACGTTATTCTTGCAGACGAGATAAACAGGGCAACTCCAAGGACGCAGTCAAGCCTTCTCGAATGTATGGAGGAGGGTCAGGTTACTATTGATGGAGATACCAGAAAACTTAAAAGGCCGTTTTTTGTTATTGCTACTCAGAATCCCATAGAGATTCAGGGGACTTTTCCACTTCCCGAGGCCCAGCTTGACAGATTTTTTATGAGATTGAAAATCGGTTATCCTGTGCATGACGAAGGAAGAGTGATACTTGAAAGGTTTACAGGTGTTAATCCGCTTGATGGGCTTGAAAGTGTGGCTGATTCTGAAGATATTAAAGATGCACAAAACAGTTTTTCCAGTGTTTTAGTGAATGATGCCATAAAAGAGTATATAATTGATATAATTGAAATGACCAGGAAACATGAAAAAATATCCCTTGGTGTGAGCCCAAGAGGAAGCCTGGCTCTTATGAAGGCTTCACAGGTTCTTGCATTGCTTGATGAACGAAGTTTTGTTATCCCGGATGATGTAAAAAAAGCAGTTGTTCCCGTAATTGCGCACAGGATACTGATTAAAGGGCATGCCATGGCAGGTGGTACTTCTGGAGCGGAGGATATTATTTCGGAAATAGTTGAAAAGGTTAAAGCACCGGTAGAAGACATAATGTAGAAGTAATGCAGAGAACACAATCTGTGCATGCTTATGCAGGAGATAGACGGTCAGGAGATATCTAATATGGAAATTATAGCGATTGCGGTCATTTTTATTTTGGCTGTGGCCATGCAGGGATGGATATTTACAAAATACGTGTTCCGAAAATTGGATTATTCATGTAAATTCAGTACGGATAAAGCATATGAAGGGGACAGCCTGTTTCTTGTTGAAACCGTACAAAACAGGAAACTGTTGCCCGTACCGTGGCTTAAGGTGGACATACATACTTCCCGCTGGCTTGAATTTGCCAGGACCAATTCGGTTATTACCCGTGATGGCAGGAGGGTGAGCAGTACCTTTTTTTTGAGGAGTTATCAGAAAACTACCAGGAGATGGAATTTGAAATGTATGAAAAGAGGCGTGTTCACAATAAAAAATGTTACACTGATAGGCGGCGACCTTTTAAGGCATGGTACAGATTCAATTCCTGTGACGGTTAATACAACTTTAACGGTATATCCGGAAGTAATAAACATAAAGGAAATGTTTTCTTCAACAAGGCATGTTTTTGGGGATATGCTTGTAAGGCGATGGATAGTTGACGATCCATTTATTGTTTCTGGGACAAGAGAATATATGCCATCCGATCCGATGAAAAGAATCCACTGGCCGGTGACAGCAAAGCAGGGGCGCCTGATGGTTAGAAAAAATGATTTCACTTCTCGTTTAAGCATTACAGTTGTTCTGAATATTCAATCACTTGAATTTGAATACGAATATGTTGCATACAGGGACCTTATAGAATTGGGTATTAAAGTGGCTGCAACTCTAATAGACAATTCCATGAAGACATCATGCCCTGTTAGATTTGCTACAAATGGCTGTACATTGGATGACAGGAACCGGATGGTATTTACCGGGGAGGCTTCAGGCAGGGAACATGTGGAAGAACTTATGGAAATACTTGCAAAACTTGAACTTAAAAATGTAAGAGATTTTAAGGACTTTTTGGATATTATAACCGGTAAAGTACAAAACTCCGATGTAATCATACTTACTTCCTATACAAGCAAAGTGGAATTTGATAAAATAAGGCTGCTGAAGCTTTATAACAACAGTGTAAGGCTTGTACTACTCAACAGCTTTGTAAATACGGACGACATACCTGACGATATTGAGGTTTTTTATCGGACGGATATTGATGTTTCAACGAAAGGATGGCAGGATAATGGATGAGAAAGGCATCGTTTGATAATACCAACCTTCTTATTTTCAAATATTATGTTACAGGTCAGAGGTAGTTACTGTTAGCCA
This sequence comes from uncultured Eubacteriales bacterium, assembly GCA_964486515.1. Taxonomy (GTDB): domain Bacteria; phylum Bacillota; class Clostridia; order Acetivibrionales; family CAZANH01; genus CAZANH01. The sequence continues at coordinate 1,000 of CAZANH010000078.1, read as the reverse complement.
AAGTGGATAAGCCCCGCCTGAAAAGTAAGAACCGCTAAAAGTGGTTCTTTTTTTTATCTCAGAAAAAAACTAACAGTGTATAATTGTATCATATTGAAAAAAATCAAAGTATTTATTGTAATATAATACAATATAATGTATAATAACATAAATAAAAGTATTATACATTATTATGAATACTTTGGTTTAAAGTAACTTAATTGTCATTGCGGAGGTAAAATAATGAGGTCAGAAATGATAAGGTTATATGTTAAAACAGTATTAAGCACAATTCTTATAGTAATTTTCCTGTGTGTTGATGTGTTTGCCGCATATGAAGGTGCAGCGGATGAACACAATTTTCCGCTTTTCAGGACAGATACCGATTACAGGATGGAGCCTCTTCTGCTTGAACTTGCACAATTCGACAAAGGCACTATGGAAATTAATTTGCGGGATTACAGTGATATGGATTTGAACTGGGCGGCGGAATATATTGCAAAACTTGATTTTGTTGGTGTAATCAACGGTTATAGAAGATATGTTAACGGAAAGGAAGAAAAGTTTTTCAACCAGTACGGAAATGTGAAGGTGTGTGAGTTTATAAAGATGGTTTTGTGCGGTATGGGCTATGAACTTGAAAATTCGCCGGGCTACTGGGCACAGAATTATATTGACAAGGCAGTTGAAGAGAACATTATTTCCAGTGATGAGTTTGACAGCTATGAGAGGCCTATATTGAGGGAAGAAGCGGCGAAAATAATGGTTATGGCATTCCTTAAGAGGGAGCAGGTACCATGCCCGAACCTTGTGGACAGAGTAAGGGACGCTGTAGGTGATTATAAGGATATTTCCGATGCCTACAAGCATGAGGTGCTGCAGAGCTATGCAGCAGGGCTGATTAATGGATTTCCAAATGGTATGTTCAAGCCAAAAGGAAATCTGAGCCGTCAAGAGGCATGTACAGTCATCATGAGGTTTCTTGAACCCGGTTTGAGAGAGCCTTTTATTCCGGAGGGTG
>CAZANH010000077.1:0-3673 GCA_964486515.1 uncultured Eubacteriales bacterium | reverse complement strand
CCCCATGGCTTCAAACTGAAGATATGCCATTGTACCTGTTGAATCCTGGGTAAGTGTCTGATCGATGCGTATTGATATCTCACTGCCAGGTACCATTTTCCCACTGACCAGATGTTTCTTTATAATCTTCTGTACCAGATTTAAACCCAATTCAAACTTCCCCCTTAATTTAAATGTATTAATTTAATGTTGTATAACTACAACAACTAACATATACACGTTTAATTGTATGTGTGTATAATTGTATACAATTATTAATTAAATGTCAACCTTTAATTAATTTTGAGTATTCGGCATTCAGAATACCCGTGACTGTTCAAGTACCCCACAGATTCATATTGAAGAATATCTTTATGAAATGATAGCCAAGGGCACACAGAAGCTGTTTTTGAAACACATCAAAAACTTTTACGTATTGGGGAAAAATTGTTTAATAAAATCGTCAGAAGACAATGCCTTAACAGGTGAATACTCAAAATCTTTAGTATTGCGGCTAATAATAGCGGTACATCCGCAACGGGAAGCACACTGAGCCACTACAGCATCTTCATAGTCATTTACCTGCAAGTTAAAAGCCTTTTGGAGGTCTGCCTTTGTTATATCACAAATGGTGAATACGTCAAAAAGCTTAGCAATAATTTCTTTTGCCTTATCTGTATTTTGATAATATTTTCTGGAAATATAATATATATCAGTAACACAACTGGCTGAAATTAGACCTCCAAAATTTTCGGCAGCACACAGAAGCAATATTTTTTCCGCAGATACATTAAACGGTACACGGTTATTGACAGCATCAATTACAACATTCGTATCAATCAACACTTTCATATGTTTTTCCGCCTTTCGTCCAAAGCAGAATCCGCATTAAAGGTATTTGGTATTGCTCCAAATAAAGATTTTGCAATAGCAATCTTATCCTGTTTTTGAGAAACAAGTTTTGCCACCTTTTTACCATTTCGAGTAACTATAATATCCTCATGTTCTGCATGATCGATATATTTGCGTAAATTTGATTTTAATTCGGTTGTTGTTATCTGTATCATATTATCCTCTCCAATAAATAATTTCATTTTAATTGTACTATAAATAGTATAATTGTCAACTAAACGTACTATTTTAATCTGTATAATAGTATAATAATAAATAGTACCATTATCCTTTTTACGTGTAGTTTCAATAAGTTTGTTTAATTGTTATGCTGCCTGGTCAAACCTGATACATTTTTTTATCAGCGCAGTATTTCCACAAACATTATTCATTAAACAACACGATAAAGTCGTAGAGGAAACCTGAATAATCACGTACAGTGTTGCCTATATCATTTCACAAGCAGCCAAATCCCGAATCCTGCTGCGACAGCAGCAATAACATAAAATAAAACGACTGTCCCTTTTTCGCCTAAAATTTTTCTAAAAAACTTGATTTTACCCATATCCCAGATTGTGGGAGGTTTTTTTGCCGCCATAAAGACAACAACACCTGCATAAATAATTAATAATAACCCCAGCAGAGCCAATCCATTCATTCAAAATCCCTCCTTTCATACCAAGTGCCTATAACACTAGTTTAATCCCTGCCTGATTCTCCTGCTCAATATTGCAAATACGGCTGCCGTTATAATTGTTATAATACCACAATCGAGCAGTATTTGCCCCCATTCGGCCTCATGCAGAATAATTGCATCGATTGCTTCATATGCCCAGTAAAATGGTGACCAGTATAATATGAAAAGCCATTTGTCTGCCAAAAACATAGCACCGAAAATTGAGCCAAATACCGGGATAAATACAGTTTTCATACTCGCTACCGCGCTTATCGGTTCTTTATTGACAACACCAACACTGAATCCGATAATAACGCTGATTAATGCGGTAATTAAAACTACAACAGTAACCATTCCATAGTTTATTCCCTTAAAACCCAGTATTGCCAAGGTTGCAAATGCTCCTATGACCGGTACTGCAAACCCGAGCAAACCTTTACCAATAACATATTCTGCTTTTGAAACAGCGCTGACATTCACAGCAGACAGGGTATTATTCATTTTTTCTTCAACGATATTCATAACAATTAACATGCCACCCAGCACAGTTCCAAAAATAACAAGCAGAATCGCACCCTGATGCTTTAAAGGTGACAATTTCCAACCAATATCGGATATTTTGACTTCCATCGGCAATTCAATGCCTTCGTTTTCATATGAATTGAGAATAAACTCCAGCATTTCAATCCCACCCGTCATTTCATTGCCTTGTTGAATAATGTTGTAACCATCACCTTTCCGGATTACTCCAAATATATCATCCGTTTTACCGACACGTTTTTTGATTTTATCCATTCCGTCTGCGGTTTCTACCCTTGCAAACCGTTCCATATACTCAATGACCTGATTATCCATGGATTTATCCGCGACAACATTAATTGTAGTCGAGCCCGCTCCGGGGACAAGGGCATTGAGTAAAAGTGCCATTAGAAAAGGTGCTATGAAAATATATATAATCAAAAAATCCCTCGTGCCGCTTTTAATATCCCTGAATAAAACTGCCAGTATTCTCCTTATCATATAACCACCCCTCTCTAAACCGTCAATGTCTTCTTAAATCGGCTGTTCGCCAGCAGGAAGACAACTGCGGCAAGCAGTAAAAATACTGCCGTATTAGTATAGATATAGCTTAAATCCGGCTGTTTCAACAGTGTTTCCCTGAATGCAAAAAGCATTGGATATGAGGGCAGCAGCCTTATTACAAACGGTGAAAATGACGGCATATAGTACGATACTGCTGCAATTCCCAGTACAATAACCGACACGTACAACCAACCCATAGCCTTTGACATTGTATTGAAAAAACTGGATATCAGTAATCCCAGTGCTGAACCAAACAGATTAAAGGCTATCAGTAATAAAAACAGATGAAAGTAGTTCGCGTTGAAACCTGCAACCGCCAGTACTACAACCAGACCTGATATTAAGCCCGATATCAGCATTACACCCATTTTACTGAGCAGATACTGCGTTACACTGGCGGGTGTCACTGCAAAAGCCTTAATTGTCCCTTCATCCTTGTCCAAAAAGATATAGGATGCAATAATAAAAAGGCCCATAAAAGCTGCATTCAACGCTAAAAAGACGGGCAGGATATTTACACGGTCGGTGAGTTTCTCCACATTGCTCTCAATAGTAGTAGTACGGGTCACGCTCCTATATCCGGGTATTTGTGAAGCAAAGCCCGTTTTTACTGATACCTCCAGTATATTCCTGATCTTTACGTTTTCATACCCCTGCAGTATATATTCAAATACGGGTTTGTTGTTTTCGGAAGAGACATAAAGGCCTACACTGCTTCGGTTTTTATTCAGCATTGAAACAATTTCGTCTCTCGATTTCAACAGAATAATTTCATCATCTGTTTTTTTAAGAGCTTCCTGGACTATACGGGCGTGAGATTCGTCAAGGGCAATATGGGCATAGATTGTTTTGCTTTTATCAAAATTTTCAGGAACTACAAATACCAGGACAGCTATGAAAATCAATGCAAAAATTATTTCAAGGTAGAAATAAAATCCCCGCAGTGACAGTTTCATATCCTTTAGAAAGCTGTATAATAGTTTATTCATATTATTCCAACCCCCTGCCTGTTACCTTGATAAAGATTTCCTCCAGTGTTGCCTC
>CAZANH010000076.1:0-28543 GCA_964486515.1 uncultured Eubacteriales bacterium | reverse complement strand
CATAACTCCAACCGCTGTTTTGGGATTTACCGTAAATCCATTTTCTGACGCAGTAAGGCTGAACTGTCCTTTAGTCCCGTCATCAAATGTAAAAACCATTGGAATATAACCGGCAGCTGTCGAAATATCATTATTTATATAATCACATAAATTTATCAGCCTGTAGTTTTTTTCATATAATATATGGAGAAGCCGTTCAAATTCCCCAAGGGTTATTGTAAAATCCCCATTATCATATTTGTTTGACTTAAATGTCTCAACAAAATTGTGAAACATCACCACCATTATACTTCCGGATTCATCAGGCCTTATCTTCTCATAATCAATATCAGGCCTCATGTCTTCATTTGCAACTGCATCCGTATCCGCATCTTCATTGTCAACTTCATTATTTGTATCAGTATTTTTCGTAATGCCATTTTTAACAGTATCATCAGGCTGTATAATCTGTGTACTGTCTTTTTCATTTTTATCAATATCTGTTGTATCTTCCACCTGGCTGCTTTTTTTGTTTTCAGTTTCCGGTATAATCGGATCGCTACCGGAACAACTTGTGGCAAATATCATAAGCCCAATCAGCAAACCTGCAAATATCCTGTGTCTTATCATATGTTCAAACTCCTGCACTTATTCATAGAAAAACTAATACTTTACTTCTAATTATATATTATAACCAGGTTATGTTCAACGGTGTCAAGGGGACGGGGGAGGGGACACTCAAACATGAGTTTGAGTGTCACCTCCCCCGTCCCCTTGACATGTATAGAGCAAAAGATTTTTTGAAATAATATACTTAAGGAAAGGATGGTTAAATTGGAAACATCTTTTTTATTTGCTTTCACAATAACAGTACTTATTGTATTTGCAATTGTGACAAGATATAAAACACCAGATATAAGGCATTTAATAATTGGAATAACTTCAATAGCCTATTCAATGACATATGATATAATATTCGGTGATATATTTGAACTTTACTATTATATTGATCTTAGATATTCCACCCTGTACATGGTAATAGAAGGCATATTGCTGTATCCTGCCCTAAACATCATCTATACGCTTTTTCTCCCACAACGTTTGTCAAACACCTTATACTATACTATATACTGGATAGCTGGTGTATTTTTACTGGAACACATAACTATTCTTACACGTACAATCGTTCTTACTGGATGGAATGTATTACCATGGTCAATATTAACATATATCGTAACATTTTTATGGATAAACCTGTTATACAGGTATCTTACAGGAAAATTCCACAGTACTTCAGAAGTTTTATGATAACATAGTTACTATTCAGACCATTCAGACCTCAGTTAAGCATTATATATTTGAAAATTTTTTCAATATATTATATGTTCAACCTTTTATTTATAATCTTTTTACTTAAAGCAGCAACAAATTTTGATATATCATAATTTGTATTGTAAAGGATTTGTTTTACAACAGGTAGTCCAATTAATGTAATAATATTGTCAATATCCCTGTTTCCAATAATATTGAACATTTTTCTCATTTCATACAAGTTTATGTTTTTCTGCTGTATTTTTTCGACCTGTTTTTCATAGTCCTTACCGGAAGCAATAGTTGTAGCAGCAGCTATCCCCATACTTACCGCATTATATAAGCCAAAACCAAGAAAAGGGTCTATGCCACCTGCTGCGTTACCTGTAAAAATCATGTTTTTTACAATCAACGGATAAACATACCCGGTTTTGTGATGATATTTGAATTCTTCCACAATAGTATATCTTATATTTTCGGTATATAAAAATTGTTCCCAGTAAAATTCCACCTCTTTTTCATTTACATCCGTAACGACAAGAATAACAACTGCCTTTTTTTCATCAAGGGGCGTAAGATATGCATATCCATTCTTGCAGTAGTCCTTGTTGAACCAGGCATACATCCTATCTGTTTTAAATTTTCCAAGCACTGTACCTCCCTTTGCATATGTATCCACCCATTCCTGCCAGCACCCCAGTTCCTCTGCAATAATTGAATTACCTGTTGCAATAACCACATGGTCAAACTGCTCGGATATGGACATAAAATCTGCAATATTGCCCAATCTGAAATCTGTTTTCTTAAGCGTTTTGTAAATCTGATTTTTCAAAGACTCTTCATCATTTGTATTGTTTAACATATATCCAAGGTTCCCTCTTATTATACTAATATTTGACGGCCCCTTGTGTACAATTTCCTTCAAAACCGAAATCGGTTTGATATCAATTTCATATTTTTTCCTTAATAATTTGAGTACATCCCTTATCGGCCTCGTATTTACCTTCACAATAACTGCCACATGAGAATATGGTTCTCCTATAAATGTATTTCTCTCAAATACAACCGGTTCTATGCCGTACCTCTCCAATTCATGTGCACATGAAAGGCCTGCAAGCCCCCCACCTATTATCCCTACTTTCATTTTATGGTATCACTTCTCCTCACGTTTTTTGCTGTTTTCAACAAATCTGAACCACAAAAAAACCGCTGCACCTATAACAACAGTCAAAACAATATATACTATAAGGCTCATAATTCCCAGTATACCCCTTTCTTAATGATTACAACTGCAAACCAGCTTATTATAATCATTGCACCTATATTGACAATTATACTGCTTAACATATTCCAATTAGTATATATAAGGACTTTTCTTGAAATTAGCAGTAATTCCTGGGTAGAATACAAAGCAGATGCTATAATGACATTTGCAATGGTCAGGAGTCTTTTCAAAGGATGTACCTGTACAAGCAATATGCCTATTACAAAAACAGGGCCCAATACAAAGAAAAGGGATGAACCCAAAACATTTACAACCCCATTCTCGATTTTATATAAATTAAAAACAACAGCATTCCTGTCAATGCTCATCTGCAGTACTATTGACAAAATACCGCCCCAAATGTTTGTTTTCAGATTTCTCCAGTCAACCAAAAATAAAAAAACAATCCAGCTTATTATAAAAAGAATAACCCATTCCATTGATTTTCCAGCCTTCCAAACCGAACAAAATATATCCTCTATTATTTTTGATTAAAACCTCTACTTTATTACACCACTTTATTTTTAATAATGTTCTCGCGTTGGAAACATTTTAGCAACTACACTCGGTGGTGATTCCCATCTTTCAATTTTCTGCTGAAGTTTTGATACAGATCTCATTTCGTCATCACGAATCTGTGTAAACAGCTGTCTCGCCTCGGGATTCCTGATATTAATAATATTTTCATTATAAAAAATCTGGTTTGATATTCTGTAATACAATACATCCTTTATCATATCAATTTCTTTCATTCTTTCTTCAACTCCGTAAATTAAGTTTTATCATTTTATCCTTCATAAGTTTTATATGCTCATAACTATTTTCCCTGAATTCCTTTATAATATCCTTCAAATCCCTATCCCGTATTTTACTGGCAATATTTTCATATTTTTTCAATAGAAGTTCCTCCCTGTTCAGGGACTGCTTGAATGCAGTACTCAGCATACATTTCTGTGAAAGTTTCTCCATCATAACCTCCAGACATGTTAGAATATTATTATTCATAAATATTTTCTGTAAATTTGCATAAATTATACTCAATCGTTACAGCTTAATATAATGATTAAAGTAATAAATACCATATTTTTATTGCTATATTAAACAGAATCATCAGTGTCTAAAGGAGACTAATTATGAAGGTTGCGATAATAGGTGCCGGCCTGTCCGGTCTGTCAGCTGCATTTGAATTTAAAAAGAACGGAATAATCCCTGTTATCTTTGAAAAAAACAGCTATTTAGGTCAAAATTTTCGTTCTCCGTTATTAACTTTAAATGTTTTTGATAGGTTTCATCGCGGTCCTTCATTTTATTTAAAGCAAAAATACGGCCTTGATATCCGATATTATTCAAAGATTGCGGGATTGACTATGAAAAGCATGAAGAATAAGGTATATATAAAAGGTAATTCCGGATACATTTTTACAAGAGGCAAGCATAAAAATTCAATTGAAAACCAGCTTTACTCTGAAAGCCAGGTACCAATCAACTTTGACAGTTGTATCAGGTTAAAAGACATAAAAGGCAGATTTGACCATATTCTGGTATCAACAGGTGACAGCAGTATTGCCAAGGAACTCGGAATCTGGACAACCACCTTCTGTTCACATGTAAGATCAGCCATAATTCCGGGCTCCTTTTCATCGGATTCCCCTATGATATGGTTCAATACCGATTATTCAAAGAACTGCTTTTCCTCATTTTTACCAAACAGTCCAAAAGATGCCATCCTATTACTCATAGCAAATAATACAAGTTGCAGGGAAATGGACTTTTACTGGAATCAGTTTATGCTTAAGGAAAACATCAGATATCCCGTATCTCAATTCAACGAACTTGAGTTTAACCTGGGATTTCCCGCATATCTTTACAGGGATAATATATATTTTATGGGAAACGCGGCAGGAGCCATAGATAGTTTTATAGGCTTCGGCGCTGTTAACGCCATAGAAAGTGGAATATTGGCAGCACGTTCCATAATCTATTCACTTGACTACAATGTTCTTATGGAACCTATTATTACTAGTGTAAAAAAACTGAACAAATACAGAATGGCAGTTGACAAATTTCATAATTCCGACTATGACATGATTATAAAACTCCTTGGATCACGTTTTGTAAAACCGTTTATTTACAGTAATCCGCTTTTTAAAGTTAAAAACTTTTCATTCATGCCGCATATTTACAGCAAAATCAGATAGATTTCATTATCTTTTCATAAAAATATTTATCAAATACATAGTGCTAACCTGAGGTCTGCATAAACATCTTATGCCTCGTTATATTATTTTCATTAGGTTTGCCAGTTCAATCGCTGTTTCAGCCGCATCATAACCTTTATTGCCCGATTTTGTCCCTGAACGTTCTATAGCCTGCTCTATGGTATCTGTAGTTAAAACACCGAATACCACGGGCAGCCCTGTATCAAGTGAAACCTTTGCTATTCCTTTTGAAACTTCGTTCGAAACATAATCAAAATGAGGTGTAGAACCCCGTATAACCGCACCCAGGCATATAACCGCATCATATTTTTTGGAGTATGCCATTTTTTGTGCAACCAAAGGAATTTCAAAAGCACCCGGGACCCACACTGTGTCAATATCCTTCTCTTCGGCTCCATGCCTTGTAAGTCCGTCAATTGCCCCACCCAACAGTTTACTGCTTATAAATTCGTTAAAACGGCCTATTACAATACCAAATTTTATTCCGCTTGCATTAAGTTTTCCTTCAAATTTTTTAATTGCCATTTTTATTTTCCTCCTGCTTATTTATTATATTATTATTTTTTATATTATTATCATCTATATCTTCATCATCAAGCCCTTCAAGCATATGTCCCATTTTTTCCTTCTTTGTCTTAAGGTAAAACCTGTTAATTTCATTTTCTTTAATCTGGAGAGGCACCCTCTCTACAACTTCTATTCCATATCCTTTCAAACCTATAATCTTTTTGGGATTATTTGTGAGAAGCCTTATTTTCTTTACACCCAGATCGAATAATATTTGAGCACCGATTCCATATTCTCTCAGGTCAGGCGGAAATCCCAGCATTATATTTGCTTCTACCGTATCTTTACCCTCATCCTGCAGTTTATATGCTTTTATTTTATTTACAAGGCCTATCCCTCTGCCTTCCTGCCTCATATAAAGCAAGACTCCTCTGCCCTCTTCATTGATTTGTTTCAGAGCCGCTTTCAACTGTTCACCACAGTCACATCTTAATGAATGAAAGGCATCACCCGTAAGGCATTCCGAATGTACCCTCACCAGGACAGGTTCCTGCACCCCTTTTATATCACCTTTTACAAGAGCTACATGATGTTCACCGTTTATTACATTTTCATACGCCGTAATTGTAAATTGACCGTATTCTGTAGGGAGCATTGCTTTTACATTTTTTTTTACAAGTTTTTCCTTTTTCCGGCGGTAATTTATCAGTTCCTCTATCGTAACTATCTTCAGGTTATATTTTTTTACAAACTCCTTCAATTCCGGTACCCTTGCCATTGTACCGTCATCATTCATTATTTCGCAAATTACTCCGGCTGGATACAATCCCGCCAGCCTTGCAAGGTCTGTTGCTGCTTCCGTATGGCCTGCCCGCTTTAGTACCCCGCCGTTTTTTGAAACAAGTGGGAATATATGTCCCGGCCTTACAAACCCTTCTCTCCCTATTGACGGATTTGCCAGTTTCTGTACAGTATAAGCTCTTTCGAAAGCAGAAATACCCGTAGTTGACTTTTTGTGGTCAACAGTAACCGTAAAAGCCGTTTTCATTCTCTCACTGTTGTTATCAACCATTAACGGAAGATTAAGCTGCTTTACACGTTCTTCATTAAGTGGTACGCATATCATGCCTCTTCCGTATTTAGCCATAAAGTTAATACTTTCAGGGGTTGCTTTTTCGGCTGCCATAATAATGTCCCCTTCGTTTTCCCTGTCTTCATCATCCACAACAACAACCATTTTCCCCAGTTTTATATCTTCAACTGCTTCAACTATACTGTTAAATGCCATGTATATTCCCCCAATTCATTACTCACATAAAACCATTGGTTTCTAAAAAATCTATGGTTATTCCTTTGTCTCCTGTGTTGTTCCTGTTATAACCCATTAACTTTTCAACATATTTCCCTATAAAATCACATTCGATATTTACCGTATCTCCTTCTTTTTTTAATGCAATATTAGTATTTTCATATGTGTGAGGTATTATGGAAACCCCGAAGCATGTGTTATCCACAGATGCTGCAGTGAGACTGATACCATCAATTGCCACAGAGCCCTTTACAACAATGTATCTTAATATATCAGGGGCCGCCTCAATAAATAACCAATGAGCATTATCCTCCTCCGTCTTTTGGATGATTATTCCCGTTCCATCAATATGCCCGCTCACAATATGGCCTCCCAGCCTGTCTGATAGCCTTAAAGCCCTCTCAAGATTGACCCCGCTGTTTTTATTAAGCTTGCTAAGCTCTGTTTTTCTCATAGTTTCAGGCATTACATCCACTGTGAACCAGCCACTTTCAAAATCCGTTACAGTAAGACATATACCATTAACAGCAATACTGTCTCCCTTTCCTATATCTTTGAGAACTTTCTCACATGTTATGGAAAGCCTTATTGACTGATTACCTCTGTTTATTTTCCTTACCCTGCCAACTTCTTCAATTATCCCCGTAAACAAATTCCATCACCTGCTATGCTTCTATCTGTGTTTCCTTTCAATAAATATATGCCTCATAAAGAATATCATTATCAAAATGTGTTATTTTTATATCTCTTAATTTTATTGCATTCCTTACATATTCTATTCCTTTACCTTCAACCGGAGTTTTCGCATCCTTTCCACCAATAATTTCAGGAGCAATAAAAAACATAATCTTATCAACTATCCCTGAACTGAGCGCCGATGCATTGAGCGTACCGCCACCTTCCAGAAGTACGCTGTCAATCTCCATTCTATATAATTCATCCATTAGCTGCTGCAGATCAACAAGCCCACCAGAACTCCCAGTCTTAATTATATTAACTCCCATGTCAAGCAGAATATTTTCCTTTTCCTTATCGATTTCTGTTGTAGTTGCAAGTACAATTCCCGCAGAAGATTTCGTCTTGATTATATTGGAATTCACGGGGATTCTACCTTTACTGTCAGCAACAATTCTTACAGGATCCTTCCCTTCACGTCCTTCAAGCCTTGTCGTAAGTAATGGGTTATCCTCAAGAACGGTATCTATGCCTACCATTACAGAAGCCATCCTGTCCCTCATATGATGGACATACTCCCTTGAACATTTTCCTGAAATCCATTTGGAGTCACCACATACAGTAGCTGTTTTTCCATCCACGGTCATTGCAGCCTTCATAATAACAAACGGCTTTTTATACGTAATGTATTTAATAAATATTTCATTAAGTTTTTTTGCTTCAACCTCCAGGACACCTTCAATAACACTAATACCTTTCTCTCTTAATATCCTTACCCCCTGCCCTGATACTCTGGGATTGGGATCAGCCATTGAAATCACAACTTCTTTTATTCCGGCTTCACATATTGCTTTTACGCAAGGCGGAGTTCTTCCGTAATGAGAACAAGGTTCAAGGTTAACATACATAGTACTCCCGGATATATCCTGTTTAGCATTATTTATTGCATTCACTTCGGCATGTGCCTGGCCAACAGCTTTATGATATCCTTCCGCAATTACTTCCCCGTTTTTAACAATTAATGCCCCTACAAGAGGATTGGGATTTGTCCTGCCCCATCCAAGCTTCGCAAGTTCCAGAACTCTTTTCATATAACGCTCATGTATGTTCAACTGTTATACTCCATTTGGTTATTTTCCTATTTACCATTTTTAAAAGTTATTAAAAACTGTTATTATAATCGTTGGTTAATCAACAATATTTTAAACGATATTTTAACGATATTTTGTTGCTTGTACCATATTGACAAAATATCTGTGGAATGATATATCCTCCGTAAGTTCGGGATGAAACGATGTAACAAGCATATTGTCCTGCCTTGCAGCAATAATTTTTCCATTCAATTTTGCCATAACTTTAACACCGTGTTGGACCTCTTCTACCCACGGCGCCCTTATAAATACAAGAGGTATTACATTTTCCGATACATCTTGGATGTATGAACATGTATAAAAACTGTCAAGCTGGCTTCCGTACGCATTTCTTCTAACTGATATATCCATTACCCCAAGATGTATCTTCTGTTCATTTATTATGCTTTTTGCCATCAGTATCATACCCGCACATGTACCCCACACAGGCATTCCATCTTTTATCATATTAATAAGCGGTTCAAGCAAGGCATATTCATTCAGTAATTTTGCTATTGTCGTACTTTCACCGCCTGGAAGTATCAATCCGTTAACAGTATTCAATTCCGAGCGTATTCTTACTTCACTGGGCAAAACTCCGTCTATTTTTGATAAAACCTTCATATGCTCTACAATTGAGCCTTGAAATGCTAATACGCCTATTCTCAATTCGTATTACCATCCCCGTTTTGCCAAAATACCTTCATCCGGAATCTGATCAATTTCCAGTCCTGGCATTGCATCTCCCAAATTTTCTGATACTTCAGCAAGAACATCCGGTTTATCGTAGAATGTTGTCGCCTTGACAATAGCCCTTGCCATTTTTTCAGGATTTGATGACTTGAAAATTCCCGATCCAACAAATACACCTTCACTGCCTAGCTGCATCATAATAGCAGCATCTGCAGGTGTAGCTATACCTCCGGCAGAAAAATTAACAACAGGAAGTTTACCTTCCCTTGCTACTTTTACTACAAGGTCATAAGGTGCTCCCATTTCTTTAGAAACACTCATAAGCTCCTCTTTTGGGAGATTAACCAGTTTTCGTATTTCAGACATTATAGTCCTCATATGCCTGACTGCTTCCACGACATTTCCCGTTCCAGCCTCACCTTTCGTCCTTATCATTGAAGCACCCTCACCTATTCTTCTCAATGCCTCGCCAAGGTTTCTCGCACCACATACAAACGGTACCTTGAACTTGTGCTTGTCTATATGATACATTTCATCCGCAGGCGTCAGGACTTCACTTTCATCAATATAATCTACTCCAAGTGCTTCAAGTATTTGTGCTTCAACAAAATGCCCTATTCTTGCCTTTGCCATGACAGGAATCGTAACAGCACTTTTTATTTCCTTTATTTTTCTGGGGTCTGACATTCTTGCAACTCCACCCTGTTTTCTTATATCCGCAGGTACTCTTTCCAATGCCATTACTGCTACTGCTCCAGCCTCTTGTGCTATTTTTGCCTGTTCAGCACATGTAACATCCATAATAACTCCGCCCTTTAACATTTGGGCAAGATTTTTATTTAACTCATATCTGTCATTCTTCATACTTAACCCTCCTGGACCCAATAATAGTTTAAAAACATATCGGTTAATAAGATATTATTGCATGAAAAATCATCATTGTCAAATTTATTACTCAGCTTTACTACACAGCCCCCTCTTAGCTATAACTGTTCAAGTACCCCCTTATATACCAATTGAAGAAATACCTTTCTGAAAAAACGCTGCGGTCATCAAGTGGCTGTATGTTCAGCCTTACATGTCAAATTAAACTCCCTGAATGAATAGTTACAAAATAATGAATTGTATCTTTGAGGAAATGGTTTGGGCGGATATGGAATCCGCCCTCTTGTAATTATGCAAATGATTTGTTTGTCTGTTCTTTATTTTCTTTAAAATACTTATACCTTTTATTCAACTTCCTGTTTTCTCTCTTAAGGTAATCCCCAAGAATATCTCCAAGCTTCAGGACATCATTCATTTCATAATAACCGGTTTTCTTATACATATATCTAACTGCTCGCATTGCACCTTCTGCAAATGCTTTTCTTGAAAAAGACTCATGTTTTATCTCAATCTTATCCTGTTCACCGATTATCATAACTTCATGCATACCTACAACACCACCTGCCCTTATTGCTGTTATGGGTACATCCTGTTCATTTCCCTTCGCCCCTGATGATATAAGTCCCTTTTCTACCTCTTTTGCAATTTTTAAGGCAGTACCTGACGGTGCATCTTTTTTTCTCTTATGGTGTATTTCTGTTATCTGAAAATCATAGTTATTCAAAATATTTGCTGCAAGATTCGATATAAGCATAAGCACATTCACCCCAAGTGTGATATTAGGTGCGCAGCAAATTCCGTTATGGTATTTTCTAGTAAGTGCGACTAATCTCTTTAATGAAAATTTTGAAAAACCCGTTGTGCATATTACCATATTAACCTTCATCTTTGAAAATATTTTTGAATTTTTCATTGTTGCTTCAGTACTTGAAAAATCCACTACAACATCCGGTTTTGTTCTGAATATCACTTCCTCAAGATTGTCCGCTGTATCCACAATAATTCCTGTTTCAGGATAACCTATGATTTCTCCAATGTCCTTGCCTTTTTTATCGCTTCCGGGACTGCAAATGACTGTAACCAATTTGATGCCTTTCTGGTCAAGTAAAACTTTGGCAATTTCTTTGCCCGTTTTTCCTAATCCTACCAAGCCTGCTCTAATCATATCATTCCCTCCATTCTTTTTTTATAATTTTTTAAACAATAAAAAAACTACAGAGAAGTCTCTGTAGCCCGCTTATCCTTTTTTAAAGGATATTTTCACTACACCATCTCCTCTTTCAACGCTTACGAGGTTAGCTGACGGGTTCGGATCGAAAGAGTTGACCCTACCTTTCGGATTCACCCCTATATCTGGTTCCCCCGCTCAAACGATTAAGCGAAAGTATATAAATTATATTCGTACTATATCATATTTTTATCCATATGTCAACACTTATGGTGGAAATTTATTCAATATTTGTATGATTAAGTTACCATTTACAGCCCCCTCTTAGCTTGAAGAATATTTTCCTGAAATGAACGCTACAGGCATCAATAGGCTGTGCATTCGTAGGTACTGATTAAATATGCTTAGGGATGACGGAATAATAAAACCCGATTTTGAAGGGAGAATTTTTTTGATAGTGCAAGGCAAAGGATTGAGTAATACTGCCGTATTGCGATTGACGACAACGTAGCAATATCGGAAAATAACCGCTTCAAAAATGGGAATTTATTATTTTGTCATTCCTTAACTAGACAGCGGATTTCCAAGCCCAAATCTTTCATGTATTGCATTCACCGCTCTGTCAGCATTATTCTCATCAATTAGTACGGATATTTTTATTTCAGATGTTGCTATCATATGAATATTTATATCCATATTATACAGTGCCTCAAACATCATGGAAGCTACATCAGGGTTATTTACCATTCCTGCTCCTACTATGGATACCTTTGCGTACTTATCCGAATATTTTACTTCCTTTGCACCAAAAAGTTCAAGCCTGCCATTTATTAACTCAAGTACATCCTTTAATTTATCTTTGGATATTGTAAAAGATATATCATTTGTTTTATCCGTACCAATTGATTGAATTATCAGATCTACCTTTATGTTTTCCCTTGCAAGCATTGAAAACAGTTTAAATGCCATACCAGGCCTGTCCTGCACTCCCATAACCGATATTCTCGCAATATCCGAATCCTTTGTAACACCTCTAACAAGCATTTTTTCCACATTACACGCCTCCTTGACAATTGTTCCCGATTCATCCGTTATACCTTTACTTATTTTCAAATTAACATTATACTTTTTTGCTAATTCAACTGCTCTGCTGCTTATTACCATATTACCAAGACTTGCCATTTCAAGCATCTCATCATATGATATTTCATTGAGCTTTCTCGAATTTATTACACATTCTTTATCTGCAGTATATACTCCGCCGTTTTTCATATATATCTCACATGAATCAGCTTTTAATGCTGCTGCAAGTGCTACCGCAGTAAGTTCTGACCCTCCAGCGCCCAGTGAGGTTGATTCATCAAAACGATTCCATCCCTGTGCTCCTGCTATAATAACAACGTTTTTCCTGTCAAGTTCCCTGAATATCCTTTCCGTATCTATCTTTTTTATCCTGGCATTTCCATAACAACTATCAGTTTCAATTCCAGACTGATATCCCGCAAGAGATATTGCCGGAACTCCTCCTGTTTCAACTGCAGCTGCTGTTAAAGCTGCACATGCCTGTTCCGCTGTAACAAGCAGTGCGTCAAGTTCTCTTTTAGCAGGGTTTTTACTTATTCCTGCAGCCTTCTTTTTTAAATCATCAGTATCAAATCCTTGTGCAGACATAACGGCTACAACCGAGTTGTTTTGTTTATGTGTTTTTATTATGCTTTTAGCCGCACTTTTAATACCTTTTTCCCCTGAAAGAACACTGCTGCCATAATTTTGTACTATCAATGCCATATTAATCCTCCCCTACATACCTTATAACACTTGCAACCTTGCGAATTGAAGCTATATTATCAAGCATTCCAACTTGTGTTTTAAATACACTTTCTTTTAATTTGCCTGTTAAAAATGCAATTTCTTCTTCAAAGCCACCTGCGGATTCAATAAATTCAATATTCCCCATATTTTCCGCTATGAATCTTTTTGCCTCTTTCCTGCTTCTTACTTCCACTCTCACAAAAAATCTTGTTTCTGTTTCATTAATATCAATCATATTGTTTTGTGCAGGAATTTGCCATACATTTTTACTGCTTACACTTTTTTTATTGCTTACAACATCTATAACATCAGCAACTACCGCACTCGCAGTGGGAAACTTCCCTGCTCCTTTTCCGTAAAACATAGCATCTCCTATTGCATCACCTTTTACCTCAATAGCATTAAATTCATTATCAACACCTGAAAGTGGCCTGCTTTTTTTTATAATCAGAGGACTGACTCGTGCAAAAATTTTACCGTTAGTTCTTAAACTCATAGCAATAAGCTTAATGGCACAATCAAGTTTTTCCGCATAATCCATATCCTTAAGTGTAATATTTTTTATCCCTTCAGTATATATTTTTGTTGGATCCACATATTCTCCATAAGCAATTGATGACAATATGGCAATTTTTCTGCAAGCATCATACCCTTCAATATCCGCTGTCGGATCCGCTTCGGCAAAACCGTTTTTCTGTGCTTCCTTAAGTGCCGTATCAAAATTTTTATTCTGCACTTTCATTGAAGTCAGTATAAAGTTTGTAGTTCCATTCAGAATTCCCCTTATACCATTTATTTCATTTGCCGCAAGGCATTGATTCAATGGGCGTATTATTGGAATACCTCCTCCTACACTGGCTTCGAAAAGGTAATTTACCCCATTTTTCTTTGCAAGGCTTAAAAGTTCAGGGCCATATGAAGCCACAAGTTCCTTGTTTGAAGTAACAACATGTTTACCTTTATTAAATGCTTTTTTGGTAAACTCATATGCTACAAAAGTACCTCCGATGGTTTCAACAACTACACTTATTGCATCATCATTAAACACACTTTCAGGATCTGATGTAATAAGCTCAGCATAAGGATCACCGGAAAAATCTCTAATATCAACAATTTTCTTAATTTTAATCTCCTCTCCGGCTCTTTTACCTATGCTTATCCTGTTTCTGTTTAATACCTCTACAACACCTGAGCCTACCACTCCATAACCAAATACCGCAACCTGGGCCAAATCTTTTACCCTCCCTTTACCCCCAATGCTGATTTTGCTCTAATAACTTAATTTATACATTAATATTAGTTTGCTGCAATCACATTAGTATGTACTTATCTTTTTAAAAAACAACAACCGGTCAAATCAATATTTTAATCTTTTTTTCTTCAGACAGGTCATGTACCTCACAGTCATTTGCATAAGTCCTTTCAGGAAGTACAATTAACACATTTACTTTGTCACACCCGTATGAGAAAGGTGCATGATGCCATACGCCCGGGTTTAGCGAAACAAAAGTTCCTGCAGGAACTTTGAATATCTCAAACTTTTCCGATGGCACATCACCATTTTCCGGAGTAGCAGCACCGACATGTATAAGTACATCTCCATCAAGCGGAAGTATCCCCTCACCTGTAAAACTGTGATATTCGGCAATATCAACTATAAATGGCCTTTTTAAAACGCGGCATACAGAAAAAGAAACAATACCGGCACCTCCAAGATTAAGCCTGCACATATCCCTGA
The DNA here is from genome assembly GCA_964486515.1 of uncultured Eubacteriales bacterium. Taxonomy (GTDB): domain Bacteria; phylum Bacillota; class Clostridia; order Acetivibrionales; family CAZANH01; genus CAZANH01. The sequence goes on along the minus strand of CAZANH010000076.1, from coordinate 13,853 downwards.
AAAACTCAACAGGTTCATCACCGATTTTTTCAGTATTCGGTTCAATCATTTTTGAGTATATTCCATATGGGGCAAAACTTTCCATTGTCAATTCCTTTACTTGCTTTTCAATCATTTGGATCACACTCCTGAAATTAATTTATTATTATTAACATTTTATCACTTTTTACTTAATTTTTCATCTATAGATTTTGCTGCAGTTTTTCCTGTACCCATTGCAAGTATCACAGTAGCCGCACCTGTAACTGCATCACCACCTGCATAGACATTTTCCATAGTTGTTGCACCAGTCTCTTCTTCAACTATAATACCACCCCAGGCATGCGTTTTTATAGCCGGAGTTACGGATTTAATCAATGGATTTGGGCTCTGGCCAATTGCGATAACTATGGTATTGACATTAATTATATGTTCCGTTCCTGGCCTTGGAATAGGCCTCCTTCTGCCAGAACTGTCAGGTTCTCCAAGCTCCATTTTTATACATTCCATTCCTTTTACCCAACCAGTTTCCGTTCCAATTATTTTTATCGGATTTGTAAGATATCTGAATAGTATATCTTCTTCTTCTGCATGCTGTGCCTCTTCCAATCTTGCGGGAAGTTCCGTTTCCGAACGCCTGTATACTATATATACGTTTTCCGCACCAAGCCTCTTTGCACTTCTGGCAGCATCCATTGCAACATTACCACCTCCTATGACAGCCACATTTTTACCAACTTTAACAGGCGTATCACTTTCAGGAAATTTATATGCCTTCATAAGATTAATCCTTGTCAGGAATTCATTAGCCGAGTAAACACCATTTAAGTTTTCTCCGGGTATTTTAAGAAAACCCGGAAGTCCTGCTCCAGTTCCTATAAATATTGCCTTATATCCTTGTTCCAAAAGTTCATCAAGTGAATATACCTTACCTATTACCATATTTGTTTTTATTTCAACACCCAGGCTTTTTATGTTTTCTATTTCCTGCCGTACAAGATCCTTAGGCAGGCGGAATTCCGGTATACCATACACCAGTACACCTCCAGGTTCATGAAAAGCCTCGAAAATTGTTACATCATACCCCATTTTTGCCAAATCTCCTGCACATGTAAGGCCTGCCGGCCCGGAACCAATCACAGCAACTTTTATTCCGTTTTTATCAATCTTTTTGATATCCGGTTTCCTGTTTGCCATATACCAATCCGCTACAAATCTTTCAAGTCTGCCGATAGCAACCGGTTCTCCTTTTATACCCCTTACACAATATTTTTCGCATTGTGTCTCCTGCGGGCATACCCTGCCGCATATCGCGGGAAGACTGTTTGTTTCTCTTATTTTTTCATAAGCCTCCTCAAACCGCCCTTCTCCCACAAGTTTTATAAAATCAGGTATATTTACATTTACCGGACATCCTTTTATACATGGCTTTGTCTTACATTGAAGACACCTTTTTGCTTCATTCATCGCCATTTCTTCAGTATATCCAAGAGCAACCTCATTGAAGTTTTTGTTTCTCTTCATAGGATCCTGCTCAGGCATTTTTACTTTTTCCTTTGACATGTTAGCCATTTTTCATACCCCCTGCCAGTCTCCGTGCTTTATATATCTCTAAACTTTCCTTTTCTTCTTTTTTGTACATAGCCTGTCTTCTCATAGCTTCATCAAAATCTACAAGATGCCCGTCAAAATCAGGGCCATCCACACATGCGAATTTTGTTTCTCCGCCTACTGTTACCCTGCAGCTTCCACACATGCCCGTGCCATCTACCATTATAGGATTCATACTGACAATCGTTTTGATATCATACTGCCTGGTAAGTTCACTTACGACTTTCATCATAATCAACGGCCCTATTGCTATTACTATCTCATAGTTGTTTCCTTCAACAATAAGGCTCTTCAGTACATCGCTTACAAAGCCCTTTGTTCCGTTCGAACCGTCATCAGTTGTTATAAAAAGCTTGTCGCTTACATCTGCCATTTCTTTTTCAAGTATTATTAAATCCTTGTTCCTGAAACCTGTTATAGAATCTACGCTTGTCCCAAATTTATGAAGCATTTTAGCCTGCGGATATGCAATTGCTGTACCCAATCCTCCTCCTATAACGGCAGCCTTTTTATAACCTTTAAGATTTGTTGCTTTTCCCAATGGCCCGACAAAATCATGCAATTCATCCCCTTTATTCATCATTCCAAGCTCTTTAGTAGTCTTTCCTACCTCTTGAAATATTATTGTTATCGTACCACTGTCCCTGTTATAATCTGAGATTGTAAGAGGAATTCTCTCTCCTCTATCATTTGTTCTAAGAATAATAAATTGTCCCGGTAAAGCCTTTGCTGCAATATGCGGGGCCTCTATATCCATAAGTTTTATATCTTTATTCAAAACTTTCTTTCTTGCTATTCTGTACAATTTCAAACCTCCTGTCGTATATTTTGTATCTTTTTTATATTTTATATATTAATTTCTCTATAAAACATTTTAATATATATTCTATATTTTGAGCAAAGATTCGTCAACTACTATGCCTTTATTTTTACCAATATATTTATTCATTTGTTGTTATTATTCACTGCCCCTCCTTAGCTCGAAGAATATTTTCATGAAATGAACGCTACAAGTTCAAGTGGCTGTGAGTTCAGCCTTACATGTCAAATCAAACTCGCTGAATGCTTAAAATATAACGGGAATGCATTCAACTCAAACAATGATTTGATCTTATATTTGCTTCACAAACAGCCTCTATGAGCCCTTCGCTATCTATTTCAGAAATATATTCTTCAATATAATTCTGTGGGTTACCTGAATAGTCACTCATTATTTATTATTTGCTCGCGTCCGCTTCCTACACCAATCAGCTTCACTTCTACACCTGAAAGCTCTTCAATTCTTTCTATATACCTTCTAGCATTTACAGGAAGATCCGAGAAATTTCTTATATTGGATATATCTTCTTTCCATCCCTCAAATTCTTCATAAACAGGTTTACATTCAGCCAATTCTTCAAGGCTTGCGGGAAAATGCGTGGTTTCTTTACCATTTTTAATGTAGGCACGGCACAATTTTATGGTACTCATTTTACCAATTGTATCCAGATGATTTATTGCAAGTCCTGTAAGACCATTTATTCTCGATGAATATTTTATCATCACCATATCGAGCCATCCACATCTTCTTGGCCTTTTTGTCGTTGTACCGAATTCATGTCCCAATTCTCTTATTTTATCACCGGTTTCATTATCCTGTTCAGTTGGAAACGGACCGGCACCAACCCTTGAAGTATATGCTTTCATGACACCATATACCTCATCAATGTAACGGGGTGCAATCCCTGCTCCAGTACATACGCCACCCGCTATCGGATTTGATGAAGTAACATAAGGATATGTTCCAAAATCAACATCAAGGAATGTCGCCTGTGCTCCCTCAAGTAATATATTCTTCCCACTTTCAACAGCTTTAAAAATTATGGCATTTACATCAGTAATATAATTTTTCAGTATTTCAGCATATTTAATATACTCATCAATAATATACTCCTCTTTGAATTTTTCCCCTCCGTACACTTTTTCAATCATCAGGTTCTTAACTTTAAGATTAGCCTTTACCCTTTTTATAAAGACATCCCTGTTAACAAGGTCACACATCCTTATACCACATCTTTCAGCCTTATCGGCATATGCAGGTCCTATTCCCCTTTTTGTTGTTCCAAGACTGCCTGTTCCTCTGAATGATTCCTGCAACATGTCAATTTCCTTGTGATATGGCATTATCAAATGCGCCCTGTCACTTATAAGAAGCTTTTCAGTACTTACACCATTTGAGTTTAATTCCTTTATTTCCTCTATCAATACTGCCGGGTCAATAACAACACCATTCCCTATAATACATGTTTTACCTTCGTGAAGTATACCTGAAGGGATAAGATGAAGTGCATATTTTTTGTTGTTTGCTATAATCGTATGCCCTGCATTATTCCCTCCTGAAAAACGCACAACCATATCAGAGCCTTCAGCAAGCATATCAATATATTTCCCTTTACCCTCATCACCCCACTGAGTACCCACTACAATTCTGACAGCCATTATTCCAAACCTCCGTTCATTTATTGATGCTGCTTTATTTTTATTACAACCTACTCTACTTATTTTATGTAATATTTTTTTCTCCCTGTATCATATAAACTGTTGCCGTAGGAATCTATGGCAACTATGGCAGGGAATCTATCTATCTCAAGTTTTCTTAATGCTTCCGTTCCAAGTTCAGGAAACGCTATTATTTCCTGTTTGATTATTGATTTTGCAAGTAATGCACCTGTTCCCCCAACTGCACCAAAATAAACTGCTCCATAATCTATCATTGCCTTTACAACCTCATTATTTCTCTGTCCTTTTCCAATCATTCCTGTTAATCCAGCCTTAATAAGAGGCGGAGTATACAAATCCATCCTTCCGCTTGTGGTGGGGCCTGCCGAACCAATAACATATCCCGGCTTTGCAGGGCAAGGTCCGACATAATATATAACCTGTTGTTTTATATTAAATGGGAGATTTTTTCCAGCTGAAATTATTTCAATAAGTTTTTTGTGTACCGCATCTCTTGCCGCATAAACTATTCCACTTATATTTACAAAATCTCCCGCTTTTAGTTTTCTGAGCTCCTCAACTTTCAGAGGTGTGCTAATACTGATGGTTTCTGACATATTCAATACTCCAATTATTTTAGATTATTGTTCCCGCATACCTCAAAGCATGGCAGCTTATATTTACTGCAACCGGCAAACCTGCTATATGAGTCGGAAACATTTCAACATTAACAGCAAGTGCCGTTATTCTTCCTCCAAGTCCTGAAGGACCAATTCCAAGTTTGTTTATTCCTATTAGAAGGCTCTCTTCAAGTTCTTTTATATATGTTACGGAATTTTTTTCACCAAGTGGCCTTAAAAGTGCTGTTTTTGAAAGAAACACAGCTTTCTCCACAGTACCTCCAAGCCCTACTCCGACTACAACAGGGGGGCATGGATTAGCTCCTGCTTTATCAACCGTCTCTATTACAAAATCATATATTCCTTTCAAGCCGTCTGACGGATTAAGCATTTTTACCGCACTCATATTCTCACTTCCAAAACCTTTCGGGACTACAACAAGTTTTAATTTATCACCATAAACGATATCGTAATGAATTACAGCAGGTGTATTATCACCTGTATTTACCCTTACAATGGGATCTTTTACAACTGAATTGCGTAAATACCCTTTTTTATAACCTCGTCTTACTCCCTCATTTATAGCATCATTTAGACTATTACCCGATATATGTACCTGCTGGCCGATTTCAACAAATACCACTGTCATACCTGTATCCTGGCAAATAGGCATACCTTCCTGTTTTGCAATTTCAGCATTTTCTATAATATTGCCCAAAATAATTTTACCTACAGGAGACTCTTCTTTTTCTCTCCCTTTTTTAAGAGCATTCAGGATATCATCATTAAGTTTGATATTAGAATCAATACAAAGCTTTTCAATTATATCTGTAATCCTGCTTGCATCTACAATTCTCATAATATCCCCCATAAACTTATTTACGTACCCTCACAATTTTAATATAAAATGTCAGTGAAATCAAGATTTTAAATGTTATTGTTTAGATACCACTTTATATACCGTGTCTATTGCTATGTAATACAAAGTCCTAACTAACTTGTATTACGTTTATCGTGATGCAAGTCGCTTGCATGATAAATTTAGTTACAAGGGAGTAGCTGAAAAGCCAAGAGCAATTACATATATAGTAAATTATATTATAAATTAGTATTTTAATGTAATTAAATAAAAAAAATTTTGATATAATGATGTATTTTTATTTGAAATGCTTGACTTCATGCGATTTTCGTTATAAAATAATGTCGAATTCCAAATATAGGAGGTTTCTTAAATGAACAAAACTGATTTAATTAATTCAATTGCTTCTAAGTCAGGTCTAAACAAGAAGAATAGTGAAGCAGCTTTAAATGCATTTGTTTCTTCCGTAGAAGAAGCTCTTACTTCAGGTGAAAAAGTTGTTTTAGTAGGATTTGGTACCTTTGAGGTAAGACAAAGAGCCGCAAGAAAGGGTAGAAACCCTCAGACCAGGGAAGAAATTATGATTCCTGCCTCAAAAGCTCCAGTGTTTAAAGCCGGTAAAGGTTTAAAGGAAAAGGTAAATTAGTAAATTACCTGTTGGACAAACTGTAAGAAAGCTCTGGTTTAGGGCTTTCTTTCTTTTTATCTGCATTATTTTCGTATCAATCCATATTAGATATTTTTTTGTTTGAAAACGAGGATATATTTTTCTCCATAAATATTTGTTTTATTCTTAATACAAGAATATCTACATCAAACGGTTTAATAATATAATACTGTGCACCAAGAGACATGGACTTTTGTATAAACACATCCTGTCCTATTCCGGAAAGAACTATGAATAAAGGTTTTTCTTTTATAGTTGTAAAATTCTCAAGGACACCTATCCCATCAAGATTTGGCATTATAATATCGAGTATTACCATATCGGGCGTCAAGGTTTTTATCATTTCTATGGCCTGTATACCATCCCTTGCAACACCTACCACCTTAAAATCCTCACTGCTTGACAAATACTTGTGCAATGAATCTCCAAATTCTATATTATCATCTACAATCAATATTCTTATAGTTTGTTTCATTAATATTATAAATCTCCTGATGTATCTATAGCAACTGCATAATAATTTTGAAACACACTGATAAATCTACCAAACTACAGCTGCATTTTTTTATAATGACATTATTAAATCTATCCAGTTGCCTTAAATGATTCCAGTACGAGTTTTACCAGATTCACAATATTAGCCATACCTACTATTACTACAATAGAATTAAGCACTGTATGAAATATTAGTGAATCTGTTATATATCCCTCATCATCATATAAAAGAGCATCATACTTGTTACACGCAGCATTTATAATCCTTATAATAGCAAATTGTATATTGAGAAGCAAAAACAATATAAATGCGAGCGACGATAACCTTACAGCAGCATTAATAATATCGTTCGTACCTTCTCCTCCCTTAATCAGCGAAATAATCCCCGTTAAAATCCATATAATTGCCGAAATCAGAAGAGGAACCGTAAACTTCATAGAACCGGGTATTGTATACATTAATATATGTGATATATTCCTTGACAGTAAGTATAAACGGGTCAGTTCAGTTGCTCTTATTTCCGATATTTTTTTGTCAAGGCGTATTATTCTGCAGGACTCCCCTTCTCCGTCAAGTTTTAACAGATAATCATCATGATTTGACTGGTCACAGTACCATTGATATATTAATGTCCATTCTTCATAAGGTATAATAAATCGTCTAAGCTCTTCACCGGTAAGTATTTCAAATATTACATTTTCTGGCACCTTACCATATTTACGGTAAATACCATATGGTTTACTTTTCAAATTATTTTCTGTTTCCATTTAAATACCTTTCTATTTAATATAATTTTAATATTATTTTTAATAATGCTTTTTCTTTAGCTTTTTTTATTTTACATATTAATTTAATTCTACATAATTATCTATATTCCTTCAAAAATCAAAAAATAATTTATACCATGTCCCACTTTTTATTTATATTTGATACCGCCCTGTATCCTTTTGCCATATAAACAGCGTCCACCAATGCAATCCTGACCATTGCCTCACAAACCGGATATATTCTTGGCAAAAGCGAAGGATCTCTTCTAGTAATAGGTTGAAGAATTACATTTTGTAATTTTTCCATGTCCACCGTAGACTGTTGTACCGATACTGTAGGTGTTGGTTTTACAGCCACCTTTATCCTTATTTCTTCACCATTTGACATTCCTCCCAGAAATCCTCCACAATTATTGGTTTTAAATCTCACTCTGCCGGAAGCTTCATCATAATATGGTTCGTCATTTGATTCAGAACCTTTCATTTCTGAATGTTTAAAACCTGCTCCAAATTCCAAACCTTTTATCGCACCTATTGACATTACAGCATGGGCAATAACAGCGTTTAATTTGTCAAAGACAGGTTCTCCCAATCCAGCAGGCACTCCCTTTGCAACAATCTCAATTACTCCCCCACATGTATCTCCTTCATCTTTAACCTTAAGTATATCCTCAATCATTTTTTTACCCATTTCCAAATCAGGGCAGTTCAATTCATTTTTACGATAATTTGCTTTTGCTCTTTCATATGAAACCGGCTTCGCTTTTATACCGTGTGATTCCACAATATATGCAATAACATCTATTCCCATTGTATCAAGGATAGCTTTTGCAACTGCTCCACCTGCTACACGGCTTGCGGTTTCCCTTCCGGATGCACGGCCTGCACCTGTCCAGTCAACATACTCGCCATATTTTTTAAAGTAGGTATATTCTGCATGCCCCGGCCTTATAATATCTTTGTAGTCCCTGTACTGTTGTATGTGAATATCCTCTATGTCCATATTGGGAATAACAAGGCCTACCGGCGCACCTGTTGACATATTATCCTCCATCACTCCTGAAAAAATATACACCCTATCAGGTTCTTTCCTTGGAGAATCAAGCTTTGTACGTCCCGGTTTCCTTTTATCCAACTCCTGTTGAATCATATCAGCTGTTATCTTTATTCCCGGTGGTACACCATCAACAATTGTTATAAGCCCACCGTATAACTGTTTAGGTATTTCCGAATTTTTGCGGAAACCGCCGGCATATGATTCCCCACATGTCGTAACCCTGAATATTCTTCCAAATGTATTTCCTGTCATCTAAGATCATCTCCTTTTGAATCCTTCTTAATTGATTGGTTTTACAATACTCTCTGTATGTTCAGCCTACTGAAATTGCCAAATACTCATCCTGTATTTCAACAGTATATATCTATTCTCCGTTATAACAAGTGAATATCAAGTTATCAATATATCTCCCCCACAACTGCGGATCAATTCAATAAAATCCGGGAATGTCACATTTACAGCTTCTGCCGTATCTATAACAGTCTCTCCGCCAATATTTAATCCTGCTACCGTCAAAGCCATAACAACACGGTGGTCATTATATCCGCTTACCGGGCAACCTCTCAATTTACTTTTTTTAATTACGAGGCCATCCGGCAACTCCTTTATATCAGCTCCCATCTTACCTAATTCTTCGTACATGACACGAATCCTGTCAGTTTCCTTTAACCTTGCCTGTGGAACATTGACAAGCCTGGTTTCCCCTTCTGCAAAACATCCGGCCACTGCCATTGCTGGAAGCGCATCCGGTATGGAATTCATATCAATTTCCATTCCCTGCAGCCTTTTTCCTTTTATACGAATATAATCCTCATGTACGGATATTTCAGTACCCATACTTTTCAATATATCCAATACTGCCTTATCTCCCTGCGGATCACTTATATCAAGATTATCCAGAACAATTTCTCCGCCAGAAACAGCTGCAATGACCATAAAGAATACCGCTGAAGAAAAATCCCCCGGTATGGTTATATTGAAAGACCTATATTTTTGCCCCCCTTTTATCAGAATTCTTTTGAAATTCTCATTATGATATTCAATACCCTGTTTATCCATCCACCACATTGTCATTTTGACATAAGGTATTTCATTCAACCTGTTTATAATAACTTCGGTATTTTTTTCAACAAGGGGTGAGTTTATGAGTATTGATGAAAGGTATTGTGATGTAACAGCATCAAGGCCGGTTTCCCCGCCTTTCAACCTTCCTCGTACAACTACCGGTGCCATATCATTATTTCTTGTTGAAAACACATCCGCTCCTAAATTATTCAATGCCTGTATCAACGGACCGAGCGGCCTTCTCCTTATTTGATAATCCCCTGTAAAAACCGAACATCCTTCTGATAATGCTGCTGTCATAATACCAAATCTCAAGGTTGTCCCCGAATTCCCTACATTAATGACATCAGAAGGGATATCCGGCTTTCCATTAAAACCACGTATTATAAATTTATTTGGAACAATCTCAATATCCGCTCCCAATGCTTTACATGTCTCAAGTGCAGACATCGCATCTTCGGACGTAAGAGGATTTGAAATTTCAGATATGCCATCTGCAATGCTTGCTATAAATAAAGCCCGTATGGTATGTGACTTTGAAGCTGGAACTCTCACCCTGCCGCCAATATGAGATTTTTTAACTCTAAACAGCATACCTGCCCCCCAGTTCAATTTCTATTATATTTTTTTATAATAATATACCAGATAATATAAGTCAACTTAAATTTTAATCAATTGACCAATTTAAAGTGACTACGGTTACTATTCACAGTCCCCTCTTAGCTCGAAGAATATTTTCCTGATTCGTCTGAAAACACAGTGATAAAAGTTTTGTGATTCTTATTAATTTTCGTCTTTACGAATTGAAGGTTCATTAATATTATATTGATTATAATAGCATTATCGGGTAGAATAATAATAGAATAATTGTTATTAATGTAAAAATTTTTTCAAAAATAAATGGAGGATTATATGAATAAGTGGAGCGGTAATTTTTTCATACAGTTATCAAACAGCATAATAAATGTTAATTTTTATAAAATGGCCGTAAGGCAGGCTATAGCAAAAGGTATGATATATCTTCTGCTTATTTCAACTGTTTTTGGTTTTATAGCCTCAATAAAACCGGCATACGAATACAGCAGGGGAATTGATCTTTTAACCGGAATATTTCAAGAGGAAATACCTGATTTTGTATTTAAAGATGGCAAACTGAATATTAACGATGAAATGCCTGTTATAACAGGGAACGATTCCTTTACCATTATAATTGACACTACCGGAAAAACGGGGCGTGAAATACTTGACGATTATGATACGGCATTGCTTGTATTAAAAGACCGAATAATTCATAAAAACATGACAAACATACAGGAAAACGATTTTTCTTACTTTAGCAATCTTACTATTACCAAAGATACGATAAGAGGATGGCTTCCTTATCTTAAACTGATAAGCCTGATGATTGTGGTATTTGCAGTAATAGCTTTTGTTGTGGTAAGATACCTCTCAGCTTTCATTGCAAGTTTTATAGCTTTTATAATAAGCAGTATTAATAATATAAAACTTTCTTATACAAGCCTTTTTAATTTGAGTGCTTATTCGTTGACTATACCGATAATCCTCGTAGCTCTTTTTAAAACAGGGTCTATAGAAATAAAATTTTTCTGGCTTATTTACTTCTTTATATCTGCTATATACCTATGGGCTGCAATAAGAGGGATAAAAAAAGATACAACATACCACAACTTGCGGCAGCAACCAAAGTAACCGCCTATTTGTGTGAAATATATCCCTCGGCCTTTAACAGTTCTGCGATTAATACACCGCCTCCCGCTGCACCGCGAAGTGTATTGTGAGACAGGCATACAAACTTGTAATTATATATAGGATCTTCCCTCAGCCTTCCAATGGTTATTCCCATACCATTTTCATAATTCCTTTCGTACTTTGTCTGTGGTCTGTCATCCTCCTTAAAATATTTTAAAAATTGTTTCGGTGCATTTGGCAGGTTAAGCTCCTGCGGTTTTCCTTTATAATTTTCCCACAAGCTTAAGATTTCATCCATTTCCGGCCTTCTTTCAAAATCTATAAACACAGCAGCCATATGCCCGTCTGATACCGGAACACGTATACACTGCGCAGATATCAAAGGTTCATCCGCATTTACAATCCTGCCGTTTTCAACTTCTCCCCAAATTTTCATTGGTTCATTTTCGCTTTTACCCTCTTCACCTCTTATAAAGGGTACAACATTGTCCAAAATGTCAGGATAACTTTCAAAGGTTTTTCCAGCTCCTGATATACCCTGATATGTGCATACCATTAACTCCAATGGTTTATAATCCATTAATGCATGAACCGCCGGTACATAGCTTTGAATTGAACAATTCGGTTTAACGGCAATAAAACCATTTTTTGTACCAAGCCGCTTCTTTTGGCTTTCTATAACTTCAAAATGATGGGAATTAATTTCCGGGATTACCATCGGAACATCTTCAGTCATTCTGTTAGCAGAGTTATTTGAAACAACCGGCGTTTCCGTTTTTGCATAATCTTCCTCAAGCTGCCTTGTAGCAGTTTTATCCATATTAACAGCACAAAAAACAAAGTCAACTTCTTCACTTATCTTTTTTATATCCGAAGCTTTTTTTATAATAAGTTTACCTATGTTTTCTGGTATTTCCATATTCATAAACCAACGGTCCTTAACTGCTTCCATATAACTTTTTCCTGCTGATCTTTCACTTGCGGCAACACAGGATACTTCAAACCATGGATGCTCATGCAAAAGTGAAACAAACCGTTGCCCAACCATTCCCGTAGCTCCAACAATACCAACTTTAAGTTTACTGTTCAAATAACCACCTCCATATCAGCATATTTTCCTTTCTTATTTTAACATATTTTTTAAAATATCACAAATTCCAATACCAAATTAATAATCTATCTGATTTAAACCCTATAACTCCGGATAACCTAATTAATTCTTTTTACAAAACTCCTTCTTTTTTTATGCTGTCTTGAATTAAAGTGTTTCCAAAGTGCCTGAACTTTCACATTTTCCTCAAGTTCAGAACCACTTTCCCCTCTGGGTATTTTATTCTCAATACATGCCTTTGTTAATTCTGTCATCAGCAGGGAGTTTACTCCCTTACCCTGAAGGTCAGGCCTTACTGCTATAAGATAAAGATCCAAACAGTTATTTTTTTTCAATGCTCTCATTATATGAAAAACCCCGAATGGGAACAATCTCCCCCTGGCTTTTTGAAAAGCCCTTGACATGGATGGCATTGCGATTGCAAATGCCGCCACTTTACCTTTTTTGTCAAGAATAACTCTTATATATTCCGCATTAACAAATTTGAAGTATTGTTTTATATAATCATCAATCTGTTTCTGCGTAAGAATTACCGAACCCTTAAGTTCCTTATAAGCATCATTCAATAGGTCAAAAACCTCCTGAGCATAGGGAAGTAATTCTTTTGCTGTTTTTTTTCTAATTATTTGCAAGCCCAGTCTTTTTATCACAATTGATGATATTCTTTCAACCTTTTCAGGTATATTTTTAGGAGTCTTCAGTTCATACTCCACCCAGTCCGTATCCTTTACGTATCCTAATTCTTCCATATGTCTGCTGTAATACGGATAATTATATATGGTAGTTATCAGTCCCATTTCATCAAAACCTTTTATAAGCATACCTTCCTTATCCATACCACAGAAACCGTATGGCCCATGTATCTTTTCCATTCCCTTTTCTATTGCCCATTTTTCCGCAGCACCCGTCAAAGCCCGGGAGACTTCAATATTATCAATAAAATCAATCCATCCAAAGTTTGCAATTTTTTCATCCCACGTTTTTATATAGTTATAATTAATTATCGCTGCAATTCTTCCGACAATTTTTTTATTTTTAATAGCAAGCCAATACTTTGCTTCGCAAAATTCAAAAGCCGGATTGCTGTTTCTTCTAAGTATATTTAATTCATCTGATATAAGCGGGGGAATCCAATATTTGCTGTCTTTATAAAGCTTAATAGGAAAAGTTACAAATTTTTTCAAATGCCTATTTGTTTTTACCTCCATTATTTCTACCATCACTGCAACCCCTCTTTAATATTATAAAATTACATTTTTCAAAAATTCATCAGTTTCTGATATACTTCAATACAAACATCATATTATTATTACCGTAATGTTTTGTCAAGTTTAGATTTTTAAAGAATGTATTTATAAAAATACTTACAGCCACTTGAACTTGCAGCGTTCATTTCAGGAAAATATTCTTCGAGCTATTCAGGTACCCAACAT